>NZ_JBHUPT010000007.1:0-109368 GCF_049056525.1 Leisingera coralii
CCCCTTGGCGGCGTTGGGCGTGGCACCGCGCGCCTTGCGCGGTGCCACGCCCAACGGGAGGAGGGGTTTTCGCAAGAAAAGCCTGACGACGGGCGGGAGGATTTGCCCGGTGCCGGACACGCGGCATGAAAAAAGGCGCCGCGGGGGCGCCTCTTTGCTGCGGGTCTTCAGCCGTGCCGGTCAGGACGGGCCGATCGGGTTACAGGTCACGTTGCGGGCGTTCAGGCGGCGGCAAGCCAGTTCCGCCTGCTCCTGGCTCATGCCGAGGAAGTTCGCCTCGAACCCGCGGCGGGTCTTGGCGACCTTGCGCAACGATCCGTCCAGCGTTTCCAGTTCCGACAGCGCGGTGCGCAGCAGCACCTTCTCGGCCTGGTAGCGGCTGGTGAAAAGCCCCACATTAATGCCCCAGTAACGCCCGCCGGAAGTGGACAGGCGGGTGACCACAACCGGTTCCGGCTCGGGTGAGGCTTCCGCCAGCGCCAGGCTGGCCGGGCGGGCGGCGGGCCGCAGGCCGGTAAAGGGCACCTTCTGCACCGCGGCGATGACCGTGGCGGCAGCGGTTGTGTCCAGGACGGCAGGCTCCGGCTCCGCCTCCGCTTCGGCCAGGGCCACGGCGATGCTTTCGCGCACGGCATCCCGCTGCAGGGCGCCCTCAGCGCTCACAGTCTGCACATTCTCGATCTGCTCTTCGGCGGCCTCCGCCGGTGCGGCCTCTGCCTCTGCCGCCGCGTCTTCCGCCGGCGGCGTCTGCAGCGCTTCCTCAAGGGCTGCCACCAGCACCGGCGACTCGCTGGCGCCCGGCCGCAGTTTCGGCCGCAGACTGGTCTCCACCTGGCCGCTCACCCGGATGGTCTTGCCCGCGACCCCGTGCGAGGGGCCGTCATCGGCATCGGCCACCACCACATTGCCGGCCCCCTGATAGGCGGGCCGCTGCGGCTTGCGCAGCGCCGCGCGCGAGGGCGCCCGGCGGAAGCCGAGGTCCAGCAGTTCCGCCACCTTGGCATTGCGCGAGGTGGACGAGCTGCCGCCGAACACGGTGGCGATGATCCGCTCGTTGCCGCGCTTGGCCGAGGCCACCAGGTTGAAGCCCGCCGCCCGGGTATAGCCGGTCTTGATCCCGTCCGCGCCGCGGTAGGCGGCCAGCAGGCGGCGGTTGGTGTTGGGGACTTCGCGGATGCCGGCATGGGTCGAGCGGCGCGAGAACAGATTGTAATACTCCGGGTAATCATACAGCAGATGGCGGCCGAGCGTGGTCATGTCACTGGCGGTCGACAGGTGCCCGCTGGCGGTCAGGCCATGCGCATTCTTGAAGGTCGTGCGGGTCATCCCCAGCGCCTTGGCGGTTCGGTTCATCCGGCGGGTAAAGGCGGCCTCGGAGCCCGACAGCGTCTCGCCGATGGCGGTGGCCGCGTCATTGGCGGATTTCACCGCGGCGGCGCGGATCAGGTAGCGGAAGGCAATCCGCTGGCCGGCTTTCAGCCCCAGTTTCGAGGGCGGCTCGGCGGCGGCATTGCGGGAGATCTTCACCTTGGTGTCCAGGGTGATCTCGCCGTTCCGGACGGCCTCAAACGCGATGTAGAGCGTCATCATCTTGGTCAGCGAGGCCGGGTGCAGCCGGGTGTCGGCATTGCGCGAATGCAGCACCTCGCCGGTCCTGGCGTCGATGACCATCGCCGCATAGGGCGCTGCCTGCACCCGTTGCGGCGCCAGCCCCAGTACCAGAATTGCCAGAAGAAAACCCGCCGCTGCCCATAGGAGACGGGTACGGGAATACCGGCCTGACGCCGGATTGACCTGCGTGATCACTGCCATGTTTGCCTCATGCCGCCGGTTGTCCGGCTGACGTTTCTGCCTGTTAGCAAAAGCGTAACACAGGGTTTACGAGGAATAAACAGCGGCGAAACGGGCTTGTCCGGCGCAACCGTTAAGCAGTGCCGGCATCTAGTGGGCTGCGCGTGCCGGGCCGCTAGATGCAGCGAGTCCTAACAAAAGGTTACCAAAAAAAGTTGCAATCCGCCGGACCGGCCCGGGTTGGGGGCTGCCTTGAACCGGAGGCCGGGCGCCGCGGCGCCCTCAGCCGGCGTGAAAATTGGTCACGTAGAAGGGGGTGGAATAGCTGAGGCCAAGCGAGAATTCGCAAGGCTGGCGCAACTGCGCCTTGATACGGGATTCGAGATCCGCCAGCAGCGCCCTGGAGAACGCCTCGTCCCGGTGCGGCTTGCTCAGCAGCGCGACGCTGACAGTGATATGCGTATGGTGGAACTGATCCGCCGGATAGGCCCGCCCCTTGCAGGCTCCCGCACCGCTGTCGTGCTCCAGGATAACGGCCTCGATCGCGGCGAGGATAGACGGTGCGTCGATCTCCAGATCGCTGGAGTATTTCAGCTCGGCGTGCGGCATGTCCCTCGGTCTCCCTTGCGGTTTGGCAAAGGGATAGCGGCCCCCGGCGGGCACGTCCAGCACCCGCCGGGCAGGGCGGTCAGCCGAGGCCCTCCACCAGGTCCGCCAGCCCGCCGAGATCTTCGATCTCGGTATAGCGCGGGCTGTGGTCCGGGGCGTCGGCGTGCTCGACCTCCCAAACCAGCCCGTGCGGCACATAGGTGCCCCAGCCGCCGGCCTCGATCACCGGCACCACGTCCGAGCGCATCGAGTTGCCGACCATCATCGCACGCACGGCGCCGTCGCCGTGGCGGGCGAAGATGTCCAGATAGACCTCAGGCGTCTTTTCCGAGACCACCTCGACCCCGTCGAACAGCTCGCCCAGGCCGGATTGCGCCAGCTTGCGCTCCTGGTCCAGCAGGTCGCCCTTGGTGATCAGCACCACCTTATAGCGCCCGGCCACGGCCTCCACCGCCTCGCGCGCATGGGGCAGCAGCTCGATCGGGTAGGACAGCATCATCTGCCCGGCGGTGATCAGCTCCTTGATCACCTCGCCCGGCACCCGCTCCTCCGTCACCTCGAGCGCGGTTTCGATCATCGACAGGGTAAAGCCCTTCACCCCGTAGCCATAGCGCCCCAGGTTGCGCTTCTCGGCGTCCAGCAGCCGCCGCTCCAGCTGTTCGGGGCCGATGTCGTCGGGCGTGTGATCCATCAGCAATTCGGCGAATCTTTCCTGGGTGACGCGGAAGAACCGTTCGTTGTGCCAAAGGGTATCGTCGGCATCAAAGCCGATTGTTGTCAAATTACGTGTCAATCTGCGGGTCTCAGTCTCTTTTCCTGAACAGGATAGAGGCTATATAAGCGTCACAGGAAATTCCATGCATCACTGGATCAAATTGCTTATGCCGCTGCAGCCCATAATGATGACGGATCATTCAGACGACGATACCGAAGCTGGTGTCCTGACCAAGACGCGCCCCAAGACCAAACGTCCGCCACGCTACAAGGTTCTGCTGCTGAATGACGATTACACGCCGATGGAATTCGTCGTCATGGTGCTGGAACGGTTCTTTGGCATGACCCACGCGCAGGCTTTCGAGATCATGCTGACGGTGCACAAGAAGGGCGTTGCCGTGGTTGGCGTGTTCAGCCATGAGGTGGCGGAAACCAAGGTGGGCCAGGTGATGGATTTCGCCCGCCGCCACCAGCACCCGCTGCAGTGCACAATGGAAAAAGAAGAATAAAGAGGCCCTTACATGTCTGTCCGCTTGTCCCTGGCCGCCCAATCGGGCGGCTTTGCTGTGCCGTCCGAGGGCCGCATCGCCGTATTCCACCCCCGCGCAGAGCATGACCTGTCGGCGCTGCCCAAGGCGCAGCTGCTGATCGTGCAGCCGTTCCGCCCCGACCACGATCATTTCGCCGGGCAGGGCTATGACTGCGTTCCGGTGCCGGAGGCCGGGGCCGAATACGCTGCCGCCGTGGTCTTCCTGCCGCGGGCCAAGGCACTGGCGCGGATGCTGGTGGCGCAGGCCGCCGCTTCCACCAAGGGCCAGGTGCTGATCGACGGCGCCAAGACCGAGGGCATCGATTCGGTCCTGAAGGACTTGCGCAAGCGCTGCGAGCCCTCCGCGCCGGTCTCCAAGGCGCATGGCAAGGTGTTCTGGATCGAGGGCGGCACGGATCTCTCCGAATGGCAGCCCGAAGGACCGCAGCAGGTTGAGGGCTTCATCACCGCGCCCGGCGTGTTCTCGGCGGACGGCATTGACCCCGCCTCCCGCATGCTGGCGGCAGCGCTGCCGCAGAAGCTGGGCCGCTGCGTGGCCGATCTGGGCGCGGGCTGGGGCTATCTCTCGGCGCAGGTGCTCAAGCACGAGGGCGTCGAGGAGCTGCACCTGGTGGAGGCAGACCATGCGGCGCTGGCCTGCGCCCGCCTGAATGCGGCAGATCCGCGAACGCAGTTCCACTGGGCCGATGCCCACAGCTGGAAAGCACCGGGCCCGGTGAACACCGTGGTGATGAACCCGCCGTTCCACACCGGCCGCGCGGCGGAACCGTCGCTGGGCCAGGCTTTCATCGGCGCAGCCGCCGCGATGCTGGCACCCAATGGCAGCCTGTGGATGGTGGCCAACCGGCACCTGCCTTACGAGACGGCGCTGGCAGAACGCTTTGCCCAGGTGCGCGAGGAGGGCGGCGACAACCGCTTCAAGATCCTGCACGCCGCCAGGCCAAAACGCGGGCGCAAGTAACCGCGCGCCGGGTGAATGCCGGTTTCCAAACCGGCAGGCGCGGTCTAACGTGCGGTCCAAAATGCCTCAGGGAGTGCCCAAATGTCCTTTTCCATCTCCGGCAAGACCGCGATTGTGACCGGTGCCTCCAGCGGTATCGGCCTGGCCATCGGCAAGCAGTTCGCCGATGCCGGCGCCAATGTGATGTTTGCCGACATGCATGAGGCGCAGCTGGTGGCTGAGCTGGGCGAGCAGGCGGACGAAAGCAACATCCGCTATTTCGGCGGCGACCTGCGCGAGCGGCTGACCATCGCCAACCTGCTGTCGGCCACCATCGACGCCTTTGACGGGGTGGACATCCTGGTGAATGGCGCCCGCCAGATGGTGGCCACCGATCCGCTGGACCCGGCCGACGACACCCTGGACCAGCTGATGACCCAAAGCCTGCTGCCCACCATCCGCCTTTCGCAGCAGGTCGCCAAGCGGATGATCAAGCAGGGCGAGGAGAATGAGGACAGCGATGGCCCGCTCGGCAGCATCATCAACCTCTCCTCCATCGCCGCGCGCCGGACCCACCCTGAGCTGATGGCCTATTCGATCGCCTCTGCCGCGCTGGACCAGGCGACCCGCTCCTTGTCGGTGGCGCTGGCGCCGCACCGGATCCGGGTGAACTCGATTGCCTTCGGCTCGGTGATGAGCGCCTCGATGCAGACCACTCTCAAGGACAACCGCAGCTACCGCCAGGATATCGAGGCGCATACGCCGCTGGGCCGCATCGCCTCTCCCACCGAACTGACCGAGACGGCGCAGTATCTGGCCTCCGACGCCTCCAGCTTCATGACCGGCCAGGTGCTGACGCTGGACGGCGGCCGCACGCTGCTTGATCCGGTGGCGGCGCCGGTCCACTGACCTGCCGGCAGAATATGGGAAAGACTTCGCATGACAGCTGAGATGAAAGAAGAAAAGGCCCGGGCCGCTGCCTGGTTCCGGGAATTGCGCGACCAGATCGTCGCTGCGTTTGAGGCGCTGGAGGACAGCCACAGCAAGGGCCCGTTCTCTGACATGGAACCGGGCCGGTTCGAGGTAACGGAAACCAAGCGCACCTCGGACGACGGTTCCGACGCGGGCGGCGGCCTGATGAGCGTGATGCGCGGCGGCCGCGTGTTCGAGAAGGTCGGCGTCAACATCTCCGAGGTCTACGGCACCCTGGGCGAGCGCGCGCAGGCCGCGATGGCGGCGCGCAAGGGCATCCCGGGGATGAAGGATGATCCGCGCTTCTGGGCCTCCGGCATCTCGCTGGTCGCCCATATGCGCAACCCGCATGTGCCGGCCGTGCACATGAACACCCGCATGTTCTGGACCCCGCATGCCTGGTGGTTCGGCGGCGGCTCGGACCTCAACCCTTGCATCGAATACGACGAGGACACCGCGCATTTCCATGGGGTTCAAAAACAGCACCTGGACCCGCACGGGGCAGACCAGTACCCGCGGCTCAAGGCATGGGCGGATGAATATTTCTACATCCCCCACCGCAAGCGCGCCCGCGGGGTGGGCGGCATCTTCATGGATGACCAGAACTCCGGCGACTGGGCGGCCGATTTCGCCCTGACCCAGGACATCGGCCGCGCCTTCCTGCCGGCCTTTGTGCCGCTGGTCGAAAAGCGCCGGGTGCAGGACTTCGATGAGGCCGACAAGGACGCCCAGCTGATCCACCGCGGCCTCTATGCCGAATACAACCTGGTCTATGACCGGGGCACCAAGTTCGGGCTGGAAACCGGCCACGACGCCAACGCGGTGCTGATGAGCCTGCCGCCGCTGGCCAAATGGGTCTGACCCCGCCCAGCCTGTGACACTGCCAGCGCGCCGCCCCCAAAGCGGCGCGTTTTTTCTTGCGGCGGATTTACGCTGATCTGCATTCCTTGGGGCGCGACATTGCGCCGCCCTGCGCTAAGATGAAAGCCAACAGGCAAAGAAAAGAGCGGTTTTCACGAAGCAAGGCAGGGAGCATATCACATGCGCAGACTGGTTCTTGGGGCATTGGCGCTGGCATTGGCAGCAGGATGCGGCAGGCCGCCGGACAGGGCGGTGAGCGCCCCGCAAGTCACCCGCACCGAACCCGCCAATGCGCGGCTGGCAGGCCTCTCCACCTATCCCCGCTTCGGCGATCGCGACCCGCACGATTGGGAAGGCCGCAAGCCCTGGTCCTATCCGGTGCACGGCATCGACGTCTCCCGCTACCAGGGCGATATCGACTGGCACAAGGTGCGCCGCTCCGGCGTGTCCTTTGCCTATATCAAGGCAACCGAGGGCGGCGACCACACCGACGCCAAGTTCCGCGAAAACTGGCGCGGCGCGCGCGCGGCGGGCATGAAACGCGGCGCCTACCATTATTATTACTTCTGCCGCCCGGCGGCGGAGCAGGCGCGCTGGTTCATCCGCAACGTGCCAAAGGATGCAAATGCGCTGCCGCCGGTGCTGGACATGGAGTGGAACCACCGCTCCCGGACCTGCCGCACGCGGCCAGACGGCGCCACGGTGCGGGCCGAGGCGCGCAAGTTCCTCAACATCCTGGAACGCCACTACGGCAAGCGCCCGGTGGTCTACACGACGGTGGATTTCTACCGCGACACCGGCATCGGCCGCCTCAGCGGCACCGAGTTCTGGCTGCGCTCCGTCGCGGGCCATCCGCAAAAGGTCTACCCGGGCAGAAGCTGGAGTTTCTGGCAGTACACCGGCACCGGCCAGGTGCCTGGCGTCGCGGGTGACGTGGATCTCAACACCTTCCGCGGCAGCCCGGAAAGCTGGCTCAGGTGGTCGGGGCAGATCTAGTGGAGATTGAAAGGGGGCTTTGCCCCCTCGCGCCTCAGGCGCTCACCCCCAGGATATTTCCGGCCAGAAGAAAAGCGGCCCCTCAATTCTTCTGGCCCCAAATATCCCGGAGCGCGAGGCAGAGCCTCGCTCAAGCCTTCCAGTCGAAAAAGCCCTTGCCGGCCTTCTCCAGCAGTTTCGCTGCCATTTCCCGGCCCAGCTCCGCACCGTCCTCAACCGGGCAGGTCTGGTCATCGCTGATCGCCTCGGACCCATCCGGCCGCAGCACCTCGCCGCGCAGGCGCAGGGTGGGGCCGTCGAGTTCCGCCAGGCCGGCAATCGGCGTCTCGCAGGAGCCATCGAGCGCCGCCAGGAAAGCGCGTTCCGCCGCCAGCCGCTGGCCCGTCTCATGATCATGGATCGCCGCCAGCATATCGCCTGCGCGGCTGTCATCTGCGCGCCGTTCGATGCCGATCGCGCCCTGCGCCACCGCGGGCAGCATGTCGCTGGTCTCGATCGGATTGGCGGGCACATCGTCCATTGCCAGCCGGTTCAGCCCGGCCATCGCCAGGAAGGTGCAGTCCGCCACGCCCTCGGACAGCTTGCGCAGCCGCGTCTGCACGTTGCCGCGGAACTCCACCACGTTCAGGTCCGGGCGGCGGTTCAACAGCTGCGCCCGGCGGCGCAGCGACGAGGTGCCGACCACCGCGCCCTCGGCCAGATCATGCAGCGATGCCAGCGACGGCGAGATAAAGGCATCCCGCACATCCTCGCGCGGCAGATAGGTGCCCAGCAGCAGCCCCTCGGGCTGCGCCACCGGCATGTCCTTCATCGAATGCACCGCGATATCGATGGCACCCGACAGCAGATCCTCTTCGATCTCCTTGGTGAACAGCCCCTTGCCGCCCAGCTCCTTCAGCGGCTTGTCTGCCGCGATCAGCGCCTGATTGTCGCCGGTGGTCTTGATTACCACGATCTCGAACGCCTCCTGCGGCAGATCGAAGGCGGCGGCGAGGCGGCTGCGGGTCTCATACGCCTGGGCCAGCGCCAGCGGCGATCCGCGGGTGCCGATCTTCAGGGGCGAAGCGGGGGAGGGCAGGGTCAGTGTCATGCAAGAAGCCATAAATCAGTTTGCGTCCCGGTGGAAACCGGTTTTTGCGCATCTCCCACGGGGGCCGCGCGCGGACTTTGACATAGGACAAGGCGCGTTTGCCTGGGCCGCGGCAGATCGCCCCTGCTCTTGACATTCGCCCTCGCAGGCGTGACCTCAAGGGGCGAATGATAGCGAGGAAGACCATGGCCGGACAAAAGAAGCTGCTGCGCGCATTGGCGGGTGAAAAACAGGATGTGCCGCCGATCTGGATGATGCGCCAGGCGGGCCGCTACCTGCCGGAATACCGCGCCACGCGGGCCGAGGCCGGGGATTTCCTGTCGCTCTGCTACAATTCCGATCTGGCCGCCGAGGTGACCCTGCAGCCGATCCGCCGCTACGGCTTTGACGCCGCTATCCTGTTTGCCGACATCCTGCTGGTGCCGCAGGCGCTGGGCGCCGACCTGTGGTTCGTAACCGGCGAAGGCCCGCGGCTCTCGACCATCACCACCGAAGCGGATTTTGCCAAGCTGGGCCCGGCGTCCGACATTCACGAGACGCTGAACCCGATCTATGAAACCGTCCGCATCCTGTCGCGCGAACTGCCCGCGGAAACCACGCTGATCGGCTTTGCCGGCGCGCCCTGGACCGTGGCCACCTATATGATCGCAGGCCGCGGCACCCCGGATCAGGGGCCTGCCCATGCCCTGCGCGAGGAAAACACCGCCCTGTTCGAGGCGCTGCTGGCGCGCATCACCGAGGCCACCATCGACTACCTCTCCAAGCAGATCGAGGCCGGCGCCGAAGTGGTCAAGATCTTCGACAGCTGGGCCGGTTCGCTGAAGGGCGAAGCGTTCCAGAAATACGCGCTGGAGCCCTGCCGCCAGATCACCCAAGCGCTGAAGGAACGCCACCCGGGCATCCCCGTCATCGGCTTCCCGCGCGAGGCGGGCGAGAATTACGTGGGCTTTGCCAAGGCAACCGGCGTCGACTGCGTGGCGCTCGACAACTCGGTGGACCCGGTCTGGGCCGCCGCCAATGTGCAGGTGGACGGCTGCGTGCAGGGCAACCTCGCCTCCCGCCACATGGTAACCGGCGGGCAGGAGCTGGTGGACGAAACCCGCCGTATCGTCGAGGCCTTCAGGAACGGCCCGCATATCTTCAACCTGGGCCACGGCATCACGCCGGATGCGGACCCGGACAATGTGCAGCTGATGATTGATACGGTCCGCAACGGCTGATCTTGTGTTATCCATGAAGATGCGGCAATAGCCGCATCTTCGGATACATCCAGAGGTCTCACGATGGACTACAGCAGAATGGGCGGCGCCCGCGCGGGCAGCAACAAGCCTCGTCATTCGGAACACAATGCCAAGGGCACCAAGAAAAATCCCTTTGGCAAGCAGGCGGACAAGACCGAGCTGCTCAAGCGGATGAAGGCAGCCGCCGAGAAGGCCAAAAAAGAAGACTGAGCTTACTCCCGGTCCAGCTCCGCCAGGATTTCCTCGCTGTGCTGGCCGCGATGCGGGATTTCCGGCGGCGTCCATTCAGGCTGGCCGGAAAACCGCGGGGCAGGGGCGGCTTGCAGCATGCCCTGCTCTTCAACCCAGGTGCCGCGGGCGTTCATCGCATGCGCTTGGGCCTCCTCCGGGTTCAGCACCGGGGCCACGCAGGCATCGCTCCCCTCGAACAATGACGCCCAGTGATCGCGCGGCTGGCTGGCGAAGATGCCGGCAAGGCGGCCGGTCAGCGCGGGCCACTTGGCTTTGTCGAACTGCTGCTGGAATTTTGCATCTTCTGCCAGTCCCAGCTTTTCCAGAAACAGCGCATAGAACTTCGGCTCCAGGCACTGCACCGAGACATAGCCGCCATCGGCACAGGCATAGGTGCGGCTCCAATGCGGCCCGTCGAGCAGGTTTGCTCCACGTGTAACGCCAAAGTTTCCGGCCTGACGGATGCTCATCAGAAGGTTCATCATATGGGCCGAGCCGTCATAGATCGCGGCATCAACCACGCATCCTTTGCCGCTGGACTGCGCCTTGAGAATGCCCGCCAGCATCCCCGCCACCAGATACATCGCGCCGCCGCCGATATCGCCGACCAGAGTCGCAGGCGTCAGCGGCACGTCGCCGGGGGCGGAGGCATACCACAGTGCGCCTGACAGCGAGATGTAATTGAGGTCATGCCCCGCCGCATGGGCCAGCGGGCTGTCCTGGCCCCAGCCGGTCATCCGGCCATAGACCAGGCCTGGGTTCACCGCGTGGCAGGCCTCGGGGCCCAGGCCCAGCCGCTCCATCACGCCGGGGCGGAAACCCTCGATCAGACCATGTGCGTTTTTGGCAAGTTTCAGGAAGGTCTCCGCATCGGCAGGGTCCTTCAGGTCCAGCGTGATCGACCGCTTGCCGCGGTCCAGCAGCGAGCTTTCCGGCATCCCCGGTGTACGGCCCGGTGTACGGGGGGTGTACGGGCGGTGCACGCAGATCACCTCCGCCCCGAGGTCGGCCAGTGTCATCGCGGCAAAGGGGCCGGGGCCCAGGCCCTCGACCTCCAGAATGCGGATCCCGTGCAGCATTTGACCTCCCCTTTTCCAGCGTGCGGCAAGAGGCAGTCTGCTCCGGCTCAGCCGCTTCCGGCAAGCTGCTGGCGGAATTTCCGTGGCGGCATTCCGGTGCCCCTGGCAAACATCCGGCTGAAATGGGCCGGATCGTTGAATCCCAGTTCATAGGCGATCTGCGCCGCGGTCAGGTTGGTATAGATCAGCAGCCGCCGCGCCTCCCGCAGCACCCGGGCGCTGACCAGCGCCGAGGCCGGCTGGCCGGTGGCCTGGTGCGCGATCCGGTTCAGATGGGTCGGTGACACCGCCAGCTCATCCGCGTATTCCGCCAGCGGGCGGCGCAGGCGGAAGTCGCGCTCGACCAGCGCCTCGAACCGGGCAAACAGCGTGCTGTGCTGCGCCTGTGCAGAGGTTTCCTGGCCGGCGGCAATGGCACGCGCAGCCGCAGCGGTAAGCGAAAGCGCCAGTCCGCGAAGCATCTGCGCCCGGCCGAAGTCGCGGCGGCCGTATTCTGTGAAAAGCTGCTCTGCCAGATCCTGAAGCCCGTCAGGCAGCGGCAGCACAGCAGGCAGATCCAGCAGCGCCCGCACCCCTTCGCCGGGTGTCAGGTTCTGGTCCAGCAGATCGGAGGTCAGGGTAATCACCCAGCCTCCGGTGCCGCTGCCAAACCGGAACCCATGCACCACGCCGCGGGGCACATTGATCAGGCAGGGCGGGCTCAGCTTATGTCTGTTTCCGTCAAGTTCTGCCTCTCCCTCCCCGCTGGTCAGCACCAGTAGCTGATGCAGCCTGGCGTGCCGGTGCGGCCGTAATTCCCAGTCATGCAGCTCTGAACGCGCCCTTATCGTCTCTACATGCAGCACATCCGCCAGTTCGGCGGTTTCGCCAAACAGGTTGTAGCTGTCGATGCGGGTTGAGGGATTCATGTGCGAAATATACAAGAAGTGGCGCGCTTGGTCCATTCGCAAACTTGCGCTGCCGGCGCATAATTCCCCTTGCACGAAAACACCAAACGATCATGGGGAACGCGCATGTCCACGCATCAGACGCAGGTTGTCATCATTGGCGGCGGGCCTTCCGGGCTGCTGCTGTCGCAGCTTTTGCACCGCAAGGGAATCAGCTCGATCGTGCTGGAGAAGCACACGCGGGAACACGTGCTGGGCAGGATCCGGGCCGGCGTGCTGGAGCATGGTTTCGTCAATCTGATGCGCGAGGCGGGCTGCGGTGCGCGGATGGACCAGGAGGGCGAGATCCACGAGGGCTTCCATATTGCCCACCAGGGGCAGCTGGACCGGATAGATCTGGCAAAGCACACCGGCGGCGAGACGGTGATGGTTTATGGCCAGACCGAAGTGACCCGAGACCTGTATGAAGCGCGCGACGCCATGGGCGGGGCGGTGATCCACGAGGCGCAGAATGTGCAGCCGCATGCGCTGACCGACGCGCGTCCCTTTGTGACCTGGGAGCAGGACGGCGAGGCGCAGCGGGCCGAGTGCGATTTCATCGTCGGTGCCGATGGCTTCCACGGGGTCAGCCGCAAGTCGATCCCCTCGGATGTGCTGAAGGAATGTGAAAAGGTCTATCCCTTTGGCTGGCTTGGGGTTTTGTCGGAAACGCCGCCGGTAGCGGAGGAGCTGATATATGCCCGCCATGAGCGCGGTTTTGCCCTATGCTCGCTGCGCAGCCGGGTGCTGAGCCGGTATTACATCCAGGTGCCGCTGACCGACCGGGTGGAGGATTGGAGTGACGAGGCTTTCTGGGAGGAGCTGAAGCGCCGCCTGCCGGAAGAGGTCGCGGCTGGCCTGCAGACCGGCCCGTCGATCGAGAAATCCATCGCGCCCCTGCGCAGTTTCGTGGCGGAGCCGATGCGCTATGGCAACCTGTTCCTGGCGGGGGACGCGGCCCATATCGTGCCGCCCACCGGTGCCAAGGGGCTGAACCTGGCGGCCTCGGATATCCACTACCTCTATCACGGGTTCCTGGATCATTACCTGAAAGGCGACAGCGCCGGGCTGGACGGCTATTCGGAAAAGGCGCTGGCGCGGGTCTGGAAGGCGGAGCGGTTCAGCTGGTGGATGACCAACCTGCTGCACCGGGCACCGGAGGGCTCCGAGACCGACCTGCGGCTGCAGCGGGCGGACCTGGACTACCTGTTCTCCTCGGATGCGGCGCAGGCCTCGCTGGCGGAGAATTACGTCGGGTTGCCATACTAACCGGCAGCCGCCTGGCGGGCTGACGCTGCGTCGGCCCGGCTATGCGGGGCGCGCGGCCTGTGGTCTCCTTTGCGCAGCAGAGGAGGAGCCCATGTCCACGGTGCTATACGAGAAAGACGGCCGGATCGCGCGGATCACGCTAAACCGGCCCGAGGTGATGAATGCCATCAATGACGAGATGCCGCGGGATCTGGCCGCGGCGGTGGCGCAGGCGGATGCGGACCCGCAGGTGCATGTGATGGTCCTGTCCGGCGCGGGCGAGGGGTTCTGCGCGGGCTATGACCTCACTTATTATGCTGAGGGCAACGGTAGCGGAGAGGTGACCCAGCCGATGCCCTGGGACCCCATCAAGGACTACCGTTTCATGTGGGAGAACACCCAGGCGTTCATGTCCCTGTGGCGGGCGGCCAAGCCGGTGATCTGCAAGGTGCACGGCTTTGCGGTGGCGGGCGGGTCGGACATTGCGCTCTGTGCGGACCTGACGATCATGGCGGAGGATGCGGAGATCGGCTACATGCCCGCGCGGGTCTGGGGCTGTCCGACGACGGCGATGTGGGTGTACCGGCTGGGCGCGGAGCGGGCCAAGCGGATGCTGTTCACCGGCGACCGGATCAGCGGCAAGGAGGCGGCGGAGATGGGTCTGGTGCTGAAGGCGGTTCCCGCGGAGCTGCTGGACGATGCGGTTGAGGAGATGGCGGCGCGGATGGCCACGGTGCCGGTCAATCAGCTGGCGATGCAGAAGCTGGTGATCAACCAGGCGATCGAGCAGACCGGGCTGATGCAGACCCAGCGGCTGGCAACGATCTTTGACGGCATCACCCGCCACTCGCCCGAGGGGCTGAATTTCAAGGCCAGGGCGGAAGAGGCGGGCTGGAAGCAGGCGGTGCAGGAGCGGGATCAGGGCACTTACGACTGGACTTCCAATGAGGAACTCCCCAGGCGCAACTGCTGACCGGAGCAGGGGCGCTACTCCCGCGCCTTGGCCATGCATCGCAGATGCAAGGCAGAGCCTTGGGCCCGGCGCCGTGCTGACGCACGGCGCGGTGCCTCTCTGGAACGGGCGTTCTCTCAGCCCCGGGAGGCGGATTATTCCGGCGCGAAAGTGTTCCAGCGCAACCGCAGCGCGCGGAGCGCGCTGCCCGGCCCAACGCCGCCCAAGGCCCAGCGTCAGCCGGCCGCCAGGGCGGGGGCGGGAGTGCCCCAGGCGACTGTCAGCCTTTGCCGGACGCCGCGCGGGTTTTCCGCCAGGTCCAGCAAGGCAGCACCGAAATCGGCAAAGGAGATCTGCGACACACCTTCCGCATCCGTCACCAGCGTATCGGTGCCGAACCGGTAGCGGCAGGTCTGCGGACCCTCGGTCAGCAATGCGGGCGGTCGCAGGCAGGTCCATTCCGTTTCGGTCTCCGCCTCCAGCAGCGCGTCCTGGGCGGCACAGGCCTCGGCAATCGGACGAACGCTGTCCGGGAGAAATCCCGGCGCGCTCAGCACCGTATGACCGCTGCCATCGGCCAGCTTCAGGAGCGCGGCGCCGCCCGTCACCAGCACCGGAATGCCTGACAGCCGGGCCGCGTCAAGCGCTGCGCGGGTCAGCGGCACCAGATCGTCCTCCCGCCCCGCGGGCGGCCGCAGGGCGCTGATCGCCAGATCATGTCCCATGGCAGCCTCCGCCGCGGCCTGCGGACCGGCGAGCAAGTCCAGCGGCAGCGGGGTGACCAGGGGGCTGAGAGCAGCCAGCGCTTGCGGCTTGCGGGCCACCGCCGTGATCTGGTGGCCGCGCGCTACTGCCGCTCTCAGGGCTGCGCCGCCTGCATCACCGGTTGCGCCAAAAAGGATGATCTTCATGGGTGGGTCCTTTCATTTATCTCGACATCAAGATAATAGGCAATAAATCTTGACGTCAAGATGAATTTTGAAAACTCCGGCAGCTGGCCCTGGGCATCTGCCCCCGGCATTCCCGCCATTCCAGGCTTGGCAGGGCAGGACCGGGCGGCTAGGTCTGGGGGAGCACACGACACAGCGCCAGGGAGGCCCAGCCCATGCAGATGAGTGACCAGAAGGAAATCGCCGCCGATCCCGCAACCGTCTATGCGGCGCTGCTGACGCCTGAGGTGCTGCAGGCCTGCGTGCCGGGGGCGCAGGAGGTGACTGGCACCCCGCAAGAGGGGTTCGAGGCCACCGTCACTCAGAAGGTCGGCCCGGTCAAAGCCACCTTCAAAGGGCAGGTCACCCTGTCGGATCTGGTGGAGAACGAGAAGCTCACCATCAGCGGCGAAGGCAAGGGCGGGGCGGCCGGCTTTGCCAAGGGCGGCGCCATCGTGACGCTGGAACCCTCGGAGACCGGCACGCTGCTGTCGTATGAGGTCGAAGCCAAGGTCGGCGGCAAGCTGGCGCAGCTGGGCAGCCGGATCATCGACGGTTTTGCCAAGAAGATGGCGGACCAGTTCTTTGCCAACCTGCAGTCTCATCTGGCGCCGGAACCTGCTGAGAGCGACAGCAGTGAAGAGGCGGGCGAGGGCGAAAAGAAGGGCTGGTTCAGCAAGGTGACCGGCCGCGGCTGAGCCCGCCTTCACCCCTGCGCAGGCGCACATGCCAATCTGCGGCCCGATTTGCGGCACGGGGCTGGCAGATGCGGCACGCCGCCGCTAGGGTGGCCGGGATTTGAGACCATCCCGGAGGCACCATGGCGGCCATCCTGTCCATCCGCGATCTGCGCAAAGTTTACGACGGCGGTTTCGAGGCGCTGAAAGGCGTCTCGCTCGACATCGAAGAGGGCGAGATCCTGGCCTTGCTCGGCCCCAATGGTGCGGGCAAGACCACGCTGATTTCAACCATTTGCGGCATCACTACCGCGACCTCGGGCAGTGTCAGCGTGGGCGGTTTCGACAACGTCTCCAAGTTCCGCGCGGCCAGAGCGCTGATCGGGCTGGTGCCGCAGGAGATCACCCTGGAGCCCTTTACCAAGGTGCTGGACACGGTCACCTTCTCCCGCGGTCTGTTCGGCAAGGCGGCCGATCCGGACCTGGTTGAGGAAACGCTGCGCAAGCTGTCGCTGTGGGAGAAGCGGGACAGCCGCATTATGGATCTTTCGGGCGGCATGAAGCGGCGGGTGCTGATTGCCAAGGCGCTGGCGCATGAGCCGCGCATCCTGTTCCTGGACGAACCTACTGCGGGTGTGGACGTCGAGCTGCGCAAGGACATGTGGGAAATCGTCCGCGAGCTGAAGGCCGGTGGCGTGACCATCATCCTGACCACCCATTACATCGAAGAGGCAGAGGCGATCGCCGACCGGGTGGGGGTGATCACCGGCGGCGAGCTGTTGCTGGTCGAGGAAAAGGACCGGCTGATGGCCCGGATGGGGCAGAAACAGCTGGAAGTGCAGCTGACCGAGCCGGTCAGGGTGATCCCGGAGGCGCTGTCGCAGCACAATCTGCAGCTGGTCAACGGCGGCGGCGGGCTGCTTTACACCTATGACACGCGGGCGGAGCGGACCGGCATCACCACGCTGCTGAACGATGTGGCCCAGGCCGGCCTGGTGCTGGCGGATGTGCAGACACGGGAGTCCAGCCTGGAAGACATCTTTGTCGGCCTTGTCTCCGGCGGGCCGGCATCAAAGGGCTCAATTCCGGGAGACGCAGCATGAACTGGACCGCGGTTGCCACCATCTACAAGGCGGAAATGGCGCGGTTCTGGCGCACTTTCCTGCAAAGCTTCATCTCTCCGGTGCTGTCCACCTCGCTGTATTTCGTGGTGTTCGGCAGCGCCATCGGCAGCCGCATCCAGGAGGTCGACGGGGTCGAATACGGCGCCTTCATCGTGCCGGGGCTGGTGATGCTGTCGGTGATCACCCAGAGCATTTCCAATGCCTCCTTCGGGATCTATTTCCCGAAATTCATCGGCAACATCTATGAAATCCTCTCGGCGCCGATCAATTTCCTGGAAGTGGTCGCGGGCTTCGTCGGGGCGGCGGCCACCAAGTCGCTGTTCATCGGTGTGGTGATCCTGTGCACGGCCTCGCTGTTTGTGGACCTTTCGGTCCAGCATCCTGTTGCAATGGTGGCCTTCCTGGTTCTGACCTGCCTCAGCTTCTCGCTGATGGGGTTCATCATCGGCATCTGGGCGGGGAATTTCGAGCAGCTGCAGCTGGTGCCGCTGCTGGTGGTGACGCCGCTGGTGTTCCTGGGCGGGTCCTTCTATTCAATTTCGATGCTGCCGCCGCTGTGGCAGACGATCACCCTGTTCAACCCGGTGGTCTATCTGGTGTCGGGATTCCGCTGGGCGTTTTTCGGCCAGGCCGATGTGCCGGTGCTGCTGAGCCTCTGTGCCATTGGCGGCTTTACCCTCGCCTGTGTGGCGGTGATCTGGTGGATCTTCAAGACCGGCTGGCGCATCCGGGCCTGAACCGGCACGCGGTGCAGCAGGGGAAGGCTCCCGCCCGCTCCGGACGCCCGGAGGGCGCCCCTCCCGGTTGGGCCCGGCACGCTGCGCGTGCCGGGGGGTGCGCGTGTGGCTGGTGTCATGCGCCGCGCGGCAGCGCGGCGCCCGGCCCAACGGGAAGGCTGCAGCTGCAAGCTGCTGTCCTGACGGGCGGGAGCGTTTCCGGCGTATCAACAAGGCGCAAACCAGCGTTGCATTTATGCCCGCGGACGTGCGGTTTTTGCGTTTCACCGTAAATCCCCGGACGGCGCACCTTGTTTCAAACCGGGCGGCCCTCTACATCGGCGCCATGAGATTTCGCCTGCCTTTCCTGAAAAGACAGCCGCTGGTGGCGGTGGTGCGCCTGAATGGCGCCATCGGAATGCCCGGCCGCGGCTCGCTCAGCGACACCGCGCTGGCCCCGATCCTGGAGCGTGCCTTCCGCAAGGGCAAGCCCGCCGCCGTTGCGCTGGAGATCAATTCCCCCGGCGGCTCGCCGGTGCAAAGCTCGCTGATCGGCGCCCGCATCCGCCGCCTGGCGGAAGAGCTGGACATCCCGGTCTATGCCTTCGTCGAGGATGTCGCGGCCTCCGGAGGCTACTGGCTTGCGGCCGCCGCGGATGAGATCTGGGCAGATGCCAGTTCGGTGCTCGGCTCGGTCGGGGTGATCTCGGCCGGCTTTGGCGCCCATGTGCTGCTGGCCCGCCAGGGGGTGGAACGCCGCGTCTATACCGCGGGCGAGAGCAAATCCATGCTCGACCCGTTCCGCCCGGAGAAACCCGAGGACGTGCAGCGCCTCAAGGTGATCCTGAACGACATCCACGCCAACTTCATCGACCACGTTACCGAACGGCGCGGCGCCAAGCTGAAAAACGACGAGAACCTGTTCACCGGCGAGATCTGGCTGGCGCGGCGGGCTGAGGAGCTGGGGCTGATTGACGGCATCGGCCACCTGAAACCCAAGATGCAGGAACGCTATGGCGAGAAGGTCCGCTTCCGCCGCTACGGCCTGAAAAAGCCGTTCTGGAGCCGGTTCGGCATGCAGGTTGCCCAGGACGCGCTGGCCGGGATCGAGGAACGTGCCGAATACGCGCGTTTCGGGCTCTGACGTGCTGTTCAAGATCGTTGCAATCTTTCTGGCGGTGATGGCCGTGCTTGCGATGTTCGGCAAACTTCGGTTTCCCGGCCAGAAGAAAATCAACTCGAGGCGCTGCCCCTCCTGCGGCCGGTTCAGGATCGGCAAGGGGCCCTGCGCCTGCAAGACAGGAGGTCGCGGCAAATGATGCCATGGCTGTATTCGGCACTGGGCCTGGTGATTCTGCTGCTGGCAGGCGATGCGCTGGTGCGCGGCGCGGTGAACCTCAGCCTGCGGCTGGGTGTGCCCGCGCTGATCGTCAGCCTGACCATTGTCGCCTTCGGCACCTCGGCGCCGGAGCTGCTGATCGCCATCAATGCCGTGCATGAAGGCGCCGACGGCATCGCGATGGGCAATGTGGTCGGCTCCAACACCGCCAACATCCTGCTGGTGCTTGGCATTCCCGCGCTGTTGCGGGCGCTGCACACCAGCGAATGCAGCACCCGGCGGAACTACATCTTCATGCTGGGCGCCTCGGTGCTGTTCATCGGCCTGGCCTTCAGCGGCACCTTCACCCTGTGGTCGGGCCTGATCCTGCTTTCCGCGCTGGCCGGGGTGCTGGGCGTGGCATTCCGTGACGCCCGCAACCACCGCCGCAACGGCTGCGCCGCCGAGGCCGATCTGGAAGACATCGAGGAAGCCGACCCGGACATGCCCTATTGGCGCGTCGGCACCTATTTGCTGCTGGGCCTGGTCGGCCTGCCGCTGGGTGCCGATCTGCTGGTCGACAACGCCTCGATTATCGCCCGTCTTTACGGCATCAGCGAAACCGTCATTGGCCTGACCCTGGTGGCTGTGGGCACCTCGCTGCCGGAACTGGCCACCACCGTAATGGCCGCGCTGCGCCGCCAGGCAGATGTGGCGCTGGGCAATGTGATCGGCTCCAACATGTTCAACCTGCTGGCCATCATCGGCATTGCCACATTTGTCGGCCCGATCAGCGTCGATCCGGAGTTTCTGCAATTCGACCTCTGGGTGATGCTCTCGGCCTCGCTGCTGCTGATCCCCTTCGTCTTCTTCAAGCAGGATATCACCCGGATCTGGGGTGTCATTCTCAGCGCGCTTTATCTGGCGTATATGGCTGCGCTGTTTTAACACTTTGCCTGCGGCAGCAGGGAGGCGCAGATGCGGGCATTGGTGACCGGAGCGGGTAGGCGGCTGGGCCGGGCGATGGCCCTGGAACTGGCGGCGCGCGGCCATGACGTTGCCGTCCACTATGCTACCTCTGCGCAGGACGCCGAAGATACCGCCGGGGAAATCCGCGCTATGGGCCGCCAGACGGCGGTGCTGCAGGCGGATCTCCTGGACGAGGCCGAGGCCCAGGCTCTGCTGCCCCGCGCGGCGGCGGCGCTGGGAGGGCCTGTCACCTGCCTGGTCAACAACGCTTCGGTGTTCGAGCATGACACGCTGGCCAGCGCCACGCGGGACAGCTGGGACCGCCACCTGAACAGCAACCTGCGGGCCCCCTTCGTGCTGCTGCAGGCGATGGCGGCGCAGGACGTGCCGCTGGAGCGGGATGCAAGCGGCGAGCCGCGCGCCTGGGGGCTGGCGGTCAACATGATCGACCAGCGGGTGCGCAAACTGACGCCTGAATTCATGAGCTACACTCTGGCCAAATCGGCGCTGTGGACACTGACCCGGACCGCTGCCCAAGCGCTGGCGCCGCAGATCCGCGTCAACGCCATCGGCCCGGGGCCGACCCTGCAGGGGCCGCGGCAGAGTGAAGGGCAGTTTGCGCGCCAGCGCCAGGCCACGATTCTGCAGCGCGGCGCCGATGCGGAGGACATCACCGCGGCGCTGGCCTATTTGCTGCAGGCAAAGGCGGTGACCGGCCAGATGATCTGTGTGGACGGCGGTCAGCATCTGGGCTGGCAGACCCCGGACAGCGACGGTTTGGAGTGACGCAAATGGGGCCAAACCGGTCCCATTCCTGCAAGTTTTGCACCGGTTCACATGCCGTTACGGAAGCGTTACAAAAGTGCCTTTATTTTCAGAACCTTGACAGGCCTGGCAAAAAGTTTCTCAATAAATCAGCGCGTTAACAAAGCGCCTAAATTTTAGGCATCCGTCCGAAATCCGCCTGAAATAAGGAAAAAGGCGGGATAGCCCAAAGATATCTCCGTAGTTATCCACAGCTTCCGTGGATTTTCCCGCTCTTGATCCGGACAGGCAAACATTGCAGCCGGAGGCGGGGAATCATATGTCTGTGCGCATGAACGACCAGCCTGCCGAAACATCCCCGGAATCGACCGCCAGCAAGCCCCGGACCGGCTATGCCGTGATCCAGGATTACGTGAAGACTCTGGACGCATCGCCCGGGGTCTACCGGATGCTGGATGCCGACAGCCGGGTGCTTTACGTGGGCAAGGCGCGCAACCTCAAGGCGCGGGTGTCGAACTATACCCGGCCCGGCAACAGCCCGCGGATCGAGCGGATGATCGCGCTCACCGCCTCGATGATGTTCCTGACCACCCGGACCGAGACCGAGGCGCTGCTGCTGGAGCAGAACCTGATCAAGCAGCTGAAGCCCAAGTACAACGTGCTGCTGCGCGACGACAAAAGCTTCCCCAATATCCTGGTCGCCAAGGATCACGCCTATCCGCAGATCAAGAAGCACCGCGGCGCCCGCAAGCAGAAGGGCAGCTACTTCGGCCCCTTTGCCAGTGCCGGTGCGGTGAACCGCACGCTCAATCAGCTGCAAAAAGCCTTCCTGCTGCGCAATTGCTCGGATTCGATGTTCGAGACCCGCACCCGGCCGTGCCTGCAGTACCAGATCAAGCGCTGTTCGGCGCCCTGCACCGGGCTGATCTCGGAAGCGGACTATGCCGAAAGCGTGCGCGACGCCGAACGCTTCCTGTCCGGCCGCTCGACAAAGATTCAGGAGGAGCTGGCGGAGCAGATGATGGCGGCCTCTGAGGCGATGGAGTTCGAGCGCGCCGCCGCGCTGCGCGACCGGATCAAGGCGCTGACCCAGGTGCAGACCGCGCAGGGCATCAACCCGCGCGGGGTGGCTGAGGCGGATGTGATCGGCCTGCACATGGAGGGCGGCCAGGCCTGCGTGCAGGTGTTCTTCATCCGTGCCAACCAGAACTGGGGCAACCAGGATTTCTATCCGCGGGTGGATGCCGACAACAGCCCGGCTGAGATCATGGAGGCGTTCCTTGGCCAGTTCTACGGCAACAAGGAGCCGCCGCGGCAGCTGATCCTGTCCGACGGTATCGAAAACGCAGACCTGATGGAGCAGGCGCTGAGCGGGAAGGCAGACCGCAAGGTCGAGCTGCTGGTGCCCCAGCGCGGCGAAAAGACCGAGCTGGTGGCCTTTGCCGTGCGCAACGCCCGCGAAAGCCTGGCCCGCCGCATGGCTGAAAGCGCGACCCAGGCGAAACTGCTGCGCGGGCTGGCGGAGGCCTTTGGGCTGGACGGCCCACCACAGCGGATCGAGGTCTACGACAACTCACATATCCAGGGCACCAATGCGGTGGGCGGTATGATTGTCATGGGGCCGGAGGGCTTCATGAAGAACGCCTACCGCAAGTTCAACATCAAGGGCGACGACCTGGTGCCGGGCGATGACTTCGGCATGATGAAGGAAGTGCTGAACCGCCGTTTCTCGCGCCTCTTGAAAGAGGACCCGGACCGGGACAAGGGCCTGTGGCCGGATCTCTTGCTGATCGACGGCGGCGCCGGCCAGGTTTCGGCGGTGGCGGAGATCATGGAGGAGCACGGCGTCCAGGATATCCCGATGGTGGGGGTGGCCAAGGGCGTCGACCGCGACCACGGCAAGGAGGAATTCTACCGCCCCGGTGAAAACGCCTTTGCGCTGCAGCGAAACGACCCGGTGCTGTATTTTATCCAGCGGATGCGGGACGAGGCGCACAGGTTCGCCATCGGCACCCACCGCGCCAAACGCGCCAAGGCCGTAAGCGCCACGCCGCTGGACGAAGTGCCCGGCGTCGGCGCCTCGCGCAAGCGCGCGCTGCTGGCCCATTTCGGCAGCGCCAAGGCAGTAAGCCGCGCCAACCTGGCCGATCTCAAGGCGGTGGAGGGCATCTCCGAGGCACTGGCCGAACGCATCTACGACCACTTCCATGGCAGCAGTTGAAATAAGCCCTTGAAAACCGGAATACTCCCTTGTTCTTCTGGCCGGAAATATCCCCGCCGGAGGCATCCGCCCCCGCGGGGCGGATTTTTGTCTGCCATCTGCTTCCCACGCGCCAGCCAGCCGGATAATGTGCCCGCATGAAATGGACCCTGCCGAATATCCTCACCCTGCTGCGGCTCATCGCTGCGCCCGGCCTTGCGGTGATGTTCCTCTACTTCTCGCGGCCCTATGCGGACTGGTTCGCGCTGCTCTTGTTCATCACCGCCGCGGTCACTGACTGGTTCGACGGCTACCTGGCCCGGGCCTGGAAGCAGGAGACCAAGATGGGCGCGATGCTGGACCCGATCGCCGACAAGGCGATGGTGGTGATCGCGCTGATGATCCTGGTCGGCTACTCGGCCGAGCACTGGACCCCCTGGCTGGTGCTGCCCGCCACGGTGATCCTGTTCCGCGAGGTGTTTGTCTCCGGCCTGCGCGAATACCTTGGCGACACCGCGGGCACGCTCAAGGTCACCAAGCTGGCGAAATGGAAGACCACCGCCCAGATGCTCGCCATCGCCACGCTGTTCTCGCAGGGCATTTTCGAGCATTACCTGGTGATGTCCTCCTTTGGCATGGATGATCAGATCTACAGCCAGATCATTGCAGGCGAGCTGGAGGATCTGTTCGGGCTGCGCTGGAAGGAGGCCGGGGTGTTCTGGACCGGCCGCATCGGCCTGTGGCTATTGTGGATTGCTGCCGCGCTGACCGCGCTGACCGGGGTGGATTACCTGCGCAAGGCGATGCCGCATCTGAAGGAGGCACATTGATGGACGTTCTGTATTTCGCTTGGGTGCGCGAGCGCATCGGCCTGCCGCGGGAGCAGGTGGAGACCTCTGCCGCCACGGTGTCGGATCTGGTCGAAGAACTGCGTGCGCGGGAAGAGCGCTATGCTGCCGCCTTTGCCGATCTCTCCGCCTTGCGGGTGGCGCTGGACCAGGAATTGTCGGAGTTCGACGCCCCCCTGGCAGGCGTGCGCGAGGTGGCCTTTTTCCCGCCGATGACCGGAGGCTGAGGCGATGCGGATTTCCGTTCAGGAGGCACCGTTTGAGCTGGGCGCCGAAAGCGATGCCTTCGCCGCAGGCGTTGCAGGCGCCGGCGCGGTGGTGACCTTTACCGGCGTTGTCCGCGATGCCGATCAGGGCGGGCTTCAGGCAATGGAGATCGAGCATTACCCGGGCATGACCGAAAAGGCGCTGACGGCCATCGCCGAGGAAGCCTGCAAGCGCTGGTCGCTGGCCGATGCGCTGGTGATCCACCGGTATGGCCGCCTGGCCCCTGGCGAGCGCATCATGATGGTCGCCACCGCCGCCCGCCACCGCAAGGACGCCTTTGAGGCGGCGGAATACCTGATGGACTACCTGAAGTCCCGCGCGCCGTTCTGGAAGAAGGAACTCCTGGCCAGCGGCGGCTCGGATTGGGTAGCCGCCAAGGACGCCGACGAAGATGCTCTGAAACGCTGGTAATCTCCGGAACCGGGGCGGGGGCTCCCGCCAAGCGTTCAATCATCACAGATGATCTCCGCCTGTTGGGCCCGGCGCCGCGCTGACGCGCGGCGGTTTCATTTTGCTGAGAAGGCCTGAACGGGCAGGTCTGCCCCTTCAGGCCGTGGTCGATTGCGTTCAAAGGCTGGCGCGTCAAGGACAAGCCGCTTCGCGGGGCCTGCGGTCTCCTTGACCCGCCGGCGGGCCGAAGCGGTCTGCGCCGCGCGTCAGCGCGGCGCTATGCCCAAGGCTGTTCAGGCTGTGCTGGCGCAGCCAGCGCGGCCTGCAGGCGCGGGAGTGCGCCGCCTTGCTGATCTGGCTAGTGCGGGATCTGGCTGCGCAGCTCTTCGGCCTCGCGGCGGGCCTCGCGCAGGCCGTCCATCGCTGCGCGCAATTCGGCTTCGGTCTGGGTCAGCTGGTTGGTCAGCTCGGCCTCCCGCTGCTGCAGGTAGGTGATCGCCTGGTCGCGGGTCTCCTCCGCCTCATGCAGCTCCTGGCTCATCCGGTCGAGGTCGGCCACGTCGCTTTGGCGCACCCGGGTGAAGCGGTGCACCAGCCAGTTGGCGAACCAGCCCATGGCAAAGGCCGCAAACAGGATGATCGCGGTGGTGATGATGAACTCGGTCCTGTTCATTACTCTGTAGTCTCCTGTGCGTCCTCTGCGCCTTCGGCGGCCTCTTCGCTGGCGGCCTCGTCACCGGCGGTGCCGTCCGCGGTTTCCGCTGCGGCTGCCGGGCGGATCAGCTTGAATTCGATGCGGCGGTTGGCCTCGCGGCCCTCCTCGGTGCCGTTGTCGGCAATCGGGGTGCTCTCGCCATAACCCTTGGCGGCGAAGGTCGAGGTCACCACCCGGCGCGCCCGCAGCTCATTCAGAACTGACTGCGCCCGCGCCTGGCTGAGGTTCTGGTTCATCTCCTCGCGGCCCTGGCTGTCGGTGTGGCCCTGGATCTCCAGCCGCACCGGGCCGCAGCGGCCCAGGATGCCGGCGATCCGGTCCATGGTTCCAGCGCTGTCCGCCGCAATGGTGGCGGAGCCCGGCTCAAAGGTGATCTTGCCCTCGCTCTGGGCGCTGGCCAGCTGCGCCTCGCACAGTTCCGGCGGCAGCGGCTTGTCCTTGGGTTCCGGCGGCTTCTCGTAGGTGATGTCGAGACCATAGGTCTCGGCCTCGCCCAGCTTGGCCGACAGGAAGCGGGCGATTTCCGAAGGCGCATCCTTGCGGTAGCTCATGCCGCGCAGTTCCAGATTCCCCGGTGTCACCGTGACCGCGCCGCGCTGCAGGTAGGAGAGGGCTTCCAGCCCCGCCAGCACCCGCACCGGCCAGTCGGCGGGCAGGTTGGCGGCCACCCGTGCCGCGGTATGCACATTGCCGGAGCCGAACCGCGCCTTGGCGTAGCTGTCCGCGACCTTTCGCAGGGCGGCATCGGACAGGCGGCCGCGCAGCTGCACCTGGCCCTCGGGGCTGAGGGTGGCGGTGAATTCCGGCACCCCGCCGGCATCCTGCGCCTCCGGCGCCGGCAGCACCGCATGCAGGGCAAAGACCCGGGGCAGGGCGCCTTCCAGCTCGCCCACCACGTGGTCGAAACGCGCGTCCGGAGTGCCTTCTGCTGCCACCAGGGTGATATCCGCATTGGCAATGGTGACCGAGCCGCCGCCCAGTTCCGCGAGGCCGGCAATGCTCAGCTCTGCTGCCCGGGCCCAGTTGGGCGAGGGCACGCCCATGCCGATCACGCAGTCCGCTTCGCCCTGCAGCCCGGCCTTGCGGGCGGCGGCCAGAATGCGGTCGCGGCTTTCCTCGCTTTCGGCGGAGCAGGCGTCGAACTCCGCGCCGTTGCCGTCCAGCAGGAAGCGCAGGGTGAACGGCGTAATCACCGGCCGCGGTGCGGCGATGTCCAGCGCCAGCCGCAGTCCCGGCGGCGCGCGTCGGCCCAGCTGCTCTTCCAGCTGCGCCTTGGCTTCCTCGCTGCCGGAGATGGCGGTGACGGAGACCTCTCCCGCCGCAACCGAAATCTTGGCGCGCGGCAGCAGTTTCAGCGCCTCCACCGCAAAGCTCATTGCCTCCGGCCAGCCTTCGGGGATGCCGTATTTCGCGGTCTCGAGGAAGTCGGCCACGTTTTCCGCGCCCGCCAGGCTCTCCAGTTCCTTGACCAGCGCCTTGCGGCCGGAACCGGCAGGGATCAGCCCGATGATGGAAATGCCGCCATCATTGCGCAGGATTTCCGCGGAAAACCGCGGCGGTGCCAGGCCACCGGCAGGCGGAACCTCCATTCCGTCCACGATCCGGGCCGCGTCGACAACCGTGCCGACCAGCGATTTGACCGAGAACCGCGTGGCCTCATCTGGCGCGGTGCCTTCCAGCAGCACCTGCAGCCCGTCCGCCGTCACCTCTGCCCAGGTAAAGCCGCCGTTGTCCAGCGCCTCGCGCACCCCGCGCTCGGTGCTCCGCTCCACGGCGGTCACGGCAAATCCGGCGGCAACAAGGCTCAGCCCGGCTGCGGCGGCAAAGGCCAGGCCCGGGATCATCAGCGTAGACAAGCGCATATGGCGGCACATTCCCAGTTTGCGTTACAGGCTCTTACCCCGCGCGGGGGCGCGGTTCAATCACACGAACATGGCCAGAATAAAGAAGATCAGCGGAATCAGGCCGGTATCCCGGTTGAGCCGGAACAGCTGCAAAAGCCGCTGGCTGTTCTCCGCATCAAAGGCGCGTAGCTGCCAGGTCATGTGCCAGCCCATCGCCCAAGGGGCGGCCAGCGCCAGCACCAGTGCCAGCACCGAGGCGCTCTCCAGCATCGCGCCGATTACTGCCATTGCCATCAGGCAGACAAAGGCGACGATGAAGCGGCGCAGCCACATCGGCGTTTCAGTACCGAACAGGCGGGCGGTGGACTTCACTCCGATCAGCGCATCGTCCTCGGTGTCCTGATGGGCATAAATGGTGTCGTAGAACAGTGTCCAGGCGATCCCGGCCAGATACAGCAGCACCGGCGGCCAGCTGAGGGAGCCGGTATGCGCCACCCAGGCCAGCATGGCGCCCCAGTTGAAGGCCAGGCCCAGGAACACCTGCGGCCACCAGGTGAAGCGCTTGGCAAAGGGGTAGACCGCCACCGGCAGCAGCGACAGGATGCCCATGGCGATGGCCGCCTGGTTGAAGGTCAGGAGGATCATCAGCCCCAGGAGGCATTGCAGCCCCATCCAGGCCAGCGCGCCCTTGACCGTCACCTGTCCCGAGGGGATCGGGCGCGAGCGGGTGCGCTCCACCTGGCCGTCGAAGTTGCGGTCGGTGATATCGTTCCAGGTGCAGCCCGCGCCGCGCATCAGCCAGGCGCCGGCGGCACAGGCGATAGCAATCCACAGATCCTGCCAGCGCGGCGTCTGATCCGCCAGGATTGCCAGCGCCAGCCCCCACCAGCAGGGGATCAGCAAGAGCCAGGTGCCGATCGGCCGGTCGGCGCGGCTCAGCCGCAGATAGGGGCGTGTCCATTCCGGGGCATATGTATCAACCCAGTTTCCGGTGACCGCATCCGCGACCTGACCCTCTGGCGCTGGCTTCTGGCCTTGCATATGTAGGACCCCATGAGTGCAAAAATCAGACTGTATGTAGAGCACCCCTTGGGGGCAGGGCAAACGGTTCCTTTGGACCGGGATCAGGCGCATTACCTGTTCGGGGTGATGCGGCTGTCCGCTGGCGCCCCTGTGGCGCTGTTCAACGGCAAGGATGGCGAGTGGCTGGCCGAAGTGGCAGAGGCTGGCAAGCGCGGCGGCACGCTGGTGTGCCAGGAACAGAGCAAGCCCTTGCAGCTGCCGCCGGATCTGTGGCTGATGTTTGCCCCGATCAAGAAAGCGCGCACCGATTTCATCGTTGAAAAGGCGGCGGAGATGGGCGCCGCCCGCATCCTGCCGGTGCAAACCGAGTTCACCAATTCCGAACGAATCCGCCAGGACCGGTTGCAGGCCCATGCCGTTGAAGCAGCGGAACAATGCGGCGGCACCTATGTGCCTGAGGTGGCGGAGCTGCAGAAGCTCCCGCGCCTGCTGGATCAATGGCCCGCCGAGCGTCAGCTGATGTTCTGCGACGAGGCCGAAGTGGGCAATGCGCTGCAACTGGCGGCGCAGACCCAGCAGGACGCGCCCTGGGCCATCCTGATTGGTCCGGAGGGCGGCTTTTCCGAGGCCGAGCGCAAGCGCCTGCACGCCCTGCCGCAGTCCCATGTGGTCAGCCTTGGCCCGCGCATCCTGCGCGCGGACACCGCGGCGGTGGCGGCCATGACCCTCTGGCAGCAGGCGCTCGGCGACTGGTAGCAGTCCGGAAATCGGCTCCCGGATCAGATTCTGGAAACCACTTCCTGTTAAATTGGCCGCAACCCGGAGTTGCCACGGCCCCCGCCGGCAAGGGATGCTCGGTGCGGGCCTGCCTCCGGCGGGCAATGCAGGAGCGGGAACCGGAACGGAGGGCAAATTGATTCGCAAAGCATCACAGGGGGATTTGCAGGCCATCGAGGGGTTTCTGGCGCCGCGCGCGGCAACCTCCATGTTCCTGTCGGGCAACATCCGCGACCACGGGCTGAACGCCACCGGCCACCCCAAGGCCACTACCGTCTGGCTCAGCGAAGCCGGGGGGCAAGCCTCCGGGGTATTTGGCCTGACCGAGGCTGGTTATTTCATGTTCGAGGCACCGGAGTTCTCCGCTGCGATGGGTCAGGAACTGCGCCAGGCGCTGGCCGGGCGGCAGATCGCGTCGCTGACGGGCGAGGCTGGGCAGGCGGAGACCCTGCTGACCGCACTGGAGCTGGACCGGGACGCGATCGGCTTTTCCGATGAGGAGCCGCATTTCCGCCTGCAGCTGAAGGACCTGCAGATCCCCTCCGGCGGCAGCTGCCTGCGACCGATGCACCCCGAGGACGTGCCGCTGATCACCGAGTGGCGCCATGCCTATGACAAGGAGATCTTTGGCTCTCAGAACCTGCCGGAAATCCGTCGGCGCTCCACCGCGCGGGCCGAGGCGCTGGTGAACAGCGGCCGCGGGCGGATCCTGGAACTGGGCGGGCTGCCGGTGGCGATGACCGCCTTCAACGCGGTGCTGCCGGAGATGGTGCAGGTCGGCGGGGTTTATACGCCGCCGGGCCAGCGCAGCCGCGGCTTTGCCCGCCGCGCCGTGGCGCTGCACCTGGCAGAGGCGCATGAGGACGGCGTGCAGGAAGCGATTCTGTTTGCCGCTGGCAACGCCGCCATCCGGGCCTACCAGAAGCTGGGTTTCCAGCGCATCGGCGATTACCGGATTGCCGAGTTTTCCGAGCCGGTAACGGTCCGCGGCGGCTAGGGCGGGCGGCAATTGCTGCGATGCCCATTGCATCCGCCGTCCGGGCCGCACAAATAAGGAGGGCACGGCAGGCCGGTTTGCCTGCCCGACGTTGTTATGAGGCGAAACACATGAGTTTCATCCGCCCCGAAGCCCGCGCCACCCTGTGGCAATGGCGTGAAGTCCTGGCCGCTGCACTGATGTTCCTGCTGGGGCTGAAATGGGCGTTTTCCTCAGTTGGCTTCACCGCCATCACCGGCTGGGCCCTTGTGGCCACCGGCCTGGTGACCGCGGTGATCGGCGCCCAGCGGATGCGCTTCCGGCGTGGAACCGGCGGACCCGGTGTGGTGCAGGTGGACGAGGGGCAGATTGCCTATTTCGGCCCGCTGACCGGCGGTGCCGTGGCGGCCTCAGAACTGGAGCGGCTGGCGCTGGATCACTCCTCCAAACCGCCGCACTGGCTGCTGGAGCAGCCTGGCCAGCCGCCGCTGGCGATCCCGGTGAATGCCGAAGGCTATGAGGCGCTGTTTGACGTCTTCGCCGCGCTGCCGGGCCTCAAAACCGAACGCATGCTGACCGAGCTGCGCCGCGACGGCGCTCACCAGGTCGTGATCTGGGAGCGCAGATCCAGCCGGCCGGAACATCTGCGCCTGCATTGACACCGGCGGCGATTCCGCCCACGACTGACCCTTCAACACAGACCTAACAGGACGGAGTGCCAGGCATGTCCATTCCCCAGTCCGGCGGCGGGCCGATCGAACGTCATGAGCAGCTTGCCGAATATCTTGCCGACGGCTGCAAGCCCAAGGACGCCTGGCGCATCGGCACCGAGCACGAGAAATTCGGCTACTGCAAGGACACGCTGAAGCCGCTGCCCTATGCCGGCGAGCGTTCCATCCAGGCGGTGCTGGAAGGCCTGCGCGACGGCCACGGCTGGGCGCCGCTGACCGAAGGCGATAACCTGATCGGCCTGACCAAGGACGGCGCCAACATCAGCCTGGAGCCGGGCGGCCAGCTGGAATTGTCCGGTGCGCCGCTGGAAACCATCCACGAGACCTGCGACGAGGTGAACGCCCACCTGCGCGACGTCAAGGACATCGCCGACAAGATCGGCGTCGGCTTCATCGGCCTGGGCGCGGCCCCGGTCTGGAAGCATGAAGACATGCCGCTGATGCCCAAGGGCCGCTACAAGCTGATGGACGGCTACATGCAGGAAGTCGGCACCATGGGCACCACCATGATGCGCCGCACCTGCACCGTGCAGGTGAACCTCGACTTCTCGTCTGAGGCCGACATGGTGCAGAAGCTGCGGGTGGCCCTGGCGCTGCAGCCCGTCGCCACGGCGCTGTTTGCCAACTCACCGTTCCTGGACGGCAAGCCGAACGGCCACAAATCCTGGCGCTCCCGTGTCTGGCGCTCGCTGGATGCCGACCGCACCGGCATGCTGCCGTTTGTCTTCGAGGAAGGCTTCGGGTTCGAGGCCTGGGTGCAATATGCGCTCGATGTGCCGATGTACTTTGTCTACCGCAACGGTGAGTATATCAACGCGCTGGGCATGTCCTTCCGCGACTTCCTGAAGGGCGAGCTGCCCGCGCTTCCGGGCGAAACCCCGACGCTGAGCGACTGGGCGGACCACCTGACCACCATCTTCCCCGAGGCCCGGATCAAGAAATTCATCGAGATGCGCGGCGCCGACGGCGGCCCCTGGCGCCGCCTCTGCGCGCTGCCCGCCTTCTGGGTCGGCCTCACCTATGACCAGAGCGCGCTGGACGCGGCCTGGGATCTGGTCAAGGGCTGGGATGCCGAGACCCGCGAGGGGCTGCGGGTGGCGGCCTCCGAGCATGGGCTGCAGGCCAAGGTGAACGGCATCAGCATGCACGAGCTGGCACGTGAAGTGGTGGCAATTTCGGAAAGCGGTCTCAAGGCGCGGCACAAGCCCGGCGCAGGCGGGCTGGTGCCGGATGAGACTCATTTCCTGAATGCGCTGAAGGACAGCCTCGAGAGCGGCAAGGTCCCGGCGGATGAACTCCTGGAGCGCTATAACGGTGCCTGGGGCGGCGACCTCAGCCGCATCTACAGTGAATTCGCTTACTGAGACAGCTTCGCTTACTGAGACAGTAAAGGCCGCGTTCAGGACGCGGCCTTTCTTGTTTGCAGGGGCGTTCTGGCCGCTCAAAAAAATCCGGCGGCAGGGTATCCTGCCGCCGGCTGCTCGCTTGTGAGTGGTGGCTTAAGCCTTACTGAGCCTGCAGTTCCGCCGGGTCTTTGTCGGCGATATCGGTCCAGTTGGCGTTGGCGTTCTGGATGAAGTTCGGGATATCGCCTTCCCAGCGGTCCTGAATGTCCTGTGACAGGTTCAGGTACAGGGTGTTGTCGACGATTTTCCAATGGTTCGGGTCACCGTCGAACTTGAAGCCCATTGCAGTGCCGAAGGCGCAGTAGCCGCCGTAGGCCGGCACGTAGGCTTCAGGGTTCTTCTCGAAAGCCGCCTTATGCTCTTCCGAGGCAAAGCGGTAGGTTGCGTCATTGTAAATGGAAGTGATTTTGTAGCTGCCCTTGGTGGGGGCACCGTCCGTGAAATATGCGACCGGGTCGTAGCCCTGCATGGCCAGACCGGTGGAGGATGCGTTGATCTCAACGCCCGCCGCCAGAGCCGAGGTTGCCATCGCAACCGACAGTGCCACACCGCTGATGAGTGCTTTTACTTTGTTCATGGTCCCGTCCTTTCAAATCCCGGCCGCGGCGTTCCCAATTGCTTGCCCGGCCGGCGTTTCACCATGTGTGCCGCGGTATGCTGCGGGTCACGGCACCGATGTGGAGAGCCGGGCGATCACGTTCAAAACAACTCAATTTGACTGTGCGCCCGGCGGCAGCGGGCTGTGCATTACTGCGCAGAACGGGTGACAGGCCGCGATGCGCCGGGCAGGGTAGGGGCAGGCAAACTGGAGGTCAGCATGACACAGCCATTCCCCACCCGCCGCGCGCTGTTTTGCGGGCTGGCCGCAGCCTTGATGGCGGCGGCACTGCCGGTCAGCGCCCAAAGCATCAGCGGCAGTTACCGCGCAGAGGGCCGCAATCCCGATGGCAGTACATATACCGGCACCGTGCAGATCAATGACAATGGCGGTGCAATCGAAATGCACTGGCAGGTCGGCAGCCAGACCTATACCGGCAGCGGCACCCGCAATGGCGACGTGGTCTGGGTGAACTGGGGCGATACCTATCCGGTGGTCTATGTGCGGATGCCCAGCGGCGAGCTGCATGGCACTTGGTCCAACGGCCGGGCGCTGGAGCGTCTCATCCCGTGACTTCCAGTGCGAGGACGAAGCGGATCACCTTCTCCGCGGGCATCTCGCAGGGCTTCAGCCGTGCACCGGAGGCCAGCCGGTAGAGGTTGAGGCTGATGTAATCGCTGCCGCCCAACTCCCGCGCCACCAGCTTCTGCGCCTTGCCCGCGGCCAGGTCCTGCCGGGTGACTTGGTATTTGCGCCCATTGGCAAGACCGGTGAAGGCCCCCAGCGGCAGCGCGTCAAAAGCTGCAAGAAAGGCTTGCAGCTCCGCGCTGGTCACTTCTGCCCGATCCTGGGTTCGGTGCCCGCCCGCAGCCGGGCGATGTTGGCCGAATGACGGACAAAAACAATTGCCGCCAGCAGCACCGACAGGGTAATCACCGGCTGGTAGCCCAGCACAAGCGCCCAAACCGGCGCCGACAAGGCCGAGACCAGTGCCCCCATCGAGGAGATCCGGCTGACCGCCGCCGCCGCCAGCCAGGTCAGGCAGCAGGCGATGCCCACCGGCCAGGCCAGCGCCAGCAGCAGACCCAGGAAGGTCGCCACGCCCTTGCCGCCCTTGAAACCCAGCCAGACCGGGAAGCAGTGCCCGAGGAAGGCCATCAGCCCCGCCGCCTGCGCCGCATCCTCGCCGGCCAGGAAACGGGCCAGCAGCACCGCCGCCGCGCCCTTGCCGCCATCCAGAAGCAGTGTCAGTGCCGCGGCGGCCTTGCTGCCGGTGCGCAACACGTTGGTGGTGCCGATATTTCCAGACCCGATCTGGCGCAGGTTGCCAAGGCCGAAGGCTTTGGTCACCACCAGCCCGAACGGCACGGAGCCAAGGCCGTAGCCGATCACCGCCCACAGGAGCAGAACGGCAGCAGAGCTTTCGAGTACTGGCATCAATCCCTCCGGTAAACGGGCTCACCGGCCACGTAGGTGGCTTCAACCCGGCCCTGCATCCGCTGGCCGTCATAAGGCGTGTTCTGCGATTTCGAGCGCAGCTTGAAACGGTCCAGAACAAAGGGCACATCCGGATCGAACAGCACCAGATCGGCGGGCGCGCCCTCGGCGAGGCGGCCGCTTTCCAGCCCCAGCCGTTTCGCCGGGTTCAGTGACATGGCGCGGAACAGGGTGGGCAGATCCAGCAGTTCGGCGTGGTACAGCCGCAGCGCCGCAGGCAGCAGCGTCTCCAGCGCCACTGCGCCGGCCGCCGCCTCCTCAAACGGCAGGCGCTTGCTTTCCTCATCCTGCGGCGTGTGCATGGAGGAGATGATATCGATCAGCCCCGAACGCACCGCCTCGACCACTGCCAGCCGGTCATCCTCGGAGCGCAGCGGCGGCTTCACCTTGAAGAAGCTGCGGTAGCCCGCCACGTCCAGCTCGTTCAGCGTCAGGTGATGGACCGAGGTGCCCGCGGTGATGTCCAGCCCGTTGTTCTTGGCCCGCTCCAGCGCGGGCAGGGCGCGGGCCGTGGTGATCTGGTCGGCATGGTATTTCGCGCCGGTCATTTCCAGCAGCGCAATGTCGCGGTCCAGCCCCATCCGCTCCGCCATCGGCGACACGGAGGGCAGGCCATAAAGCGCGGCGAACTTGCCGCTGGTGGCGGCCGCGCCCTTGCTCAGGCCCGGCTCCTGCGGGTGGGCGATGACAAGGGCGCCGCAGGAGCGGGCATAGGTCAGCGCGCGCTGAAACACCTTGGTGTTCTGAACCACGTGGTCGCAATCGGAAAAGGCCACCGCACCGGCATCCATAAGGAAGCCGATCTCGGTCATCTCGCGCCCCTCGCGCCCCTTGGTCAGCGCCGCCATCGGCAGCACGTTCACCGGCGTGTCGGCCTGGGCGCGGCGGGTGACGAATTCCAGCGTTTCCGGGCTGTCGATCGCAGGCGCGGTGTCCGGGCGGGTCACGATGGTGGTAACCCCGCCTGCGGCGGCCGCAAGCCCCGCGGATTTATAGCTTTCCTTGTGCCGCTCGCCCGGCTCGCACACCTTGACGCCGATATCGACAATCCCCGGTGCCAGGCTTTTGCCGCTGCAGTCGATATGGGTCACATCTTCTGACCTGATGTTTCGCGCGCGAAACAACTGGTCAGGATCGGTGACGTTCTTTTCGACCGCAGCGATCCGCCCGTTTTGGACCAGCACCATGCCCGGTGTATCGCTGCCATCCTCCGGGTCGATCAGGCGGGCGTTGGTGAAGAGAGTGCTCATGCCTTGGCTCTTTCGATTGCGTTGAGGGTCGCGGCCGGGTCGGCCTGGTATTTGATAAGGTGCTTGTCGCCGCCCTTGGTGACCACCTGCACATAGCTGCCCATGGTGCGGACGGTGCCGATCTGGGCAAGCGGCACGCTGCGGCCGGCCGGGCCGGTAAGCGTGGTCTCAGTCAGCGTCCAGACCACCGCCAGCTCCTCGCTGGCCATATACCAGCCGCGCAAGGAGATCGCGGCCAGCCCGCCGATGGCGCCGGTCCAGATGTGCGGGCTGCCCATGATCCACAGCACCGCCATGGCGCCGCCCATGCCGATGGCCGCCATCCAGGCGTGGGCGCGGACATAGGCGCCGCGGTCCGGTCTGATCTCCTGTGCCGCCATCAGGTCACGAGCACCCAGATCAGCAGCGCAATCAGCAGCATCACCACGGCAAACAGCCCCGCACCGATGCGGCGGGCCTGCGACCGCGCCGCGCGCGGCGGCAGTTTCGGGGCGGAATAGGGCTTGGCGCTCTCGGCGGTTTCGGGCGGCGCGCTCCAATTGGTCCGGCGCTCGCCATAGGTGCCGATCAGGTTGATTTGATTTGCCGGAGTCAGCCGCGTTTCTTTGCCGTCAAAGGCGCGGGAGCGGATCAGCAGCACATGGCCTTCTTGCGCCTCCAGCATCGCGCGGTCTTCCTCCACCTGCGCCCGCGGCACGCCGCAGCCTTCGGTGAGGTAACCTGTCAGGCCGATATCCTCCAGGTCGGAGACCGGGAAGACCTCCACCTGGTCCATGTCGAGCGCCTCGATCCCCAGGACCTGCGCCAGCGCGCCGGGCTCCTTCAGGAACGCCGCCTGCTCGGGCCGCATGTCCAGCGCAAACAGCCGGATCACACCGCGCTCGCCCGCCGGGATATGGATCACGCCCTCCACGCTGCTCATCCGGCCTTGGCCTGGCGCTCGGCGCGCAGGTTGCGGGCCAGGAGGTCCATCGCCGCCATCCGCACCGCGACGCCCATTTCCACCTGCTCCTGAATGACCGAGCGGTTGATGTCGTCGGCGAGCGTCCCGTCGATCTCCACCCCGCGGTTCATCGGGCCGGGGTGCATGACGATGGCGTCGGGCTTGGCTTGGCTGAGCTTGTCGGCGTCCAGCCCGTAGCGGTGGTAGTATTCGCGCTCCGACGGGATGAAACCGCCGTCCATGCGTTCCTTCTGCAGCCGCAGCATCATCACCACGTCCACATCCTTCAGCCCCTCGCGCATGTCGTCATAGATCTCGGCGCCGAACTCGGCGAACTGTGCGGGCACCAGCGTCGGCGGGCCGATCAGGCGAATGCGGTTTTCCATCTTGCCCAGCAGGATCAGGTTGGAGCGGGCGACGCGGCTATGGGCAATATCGCCGCAGATCGCGATGTTCAGCCGGTGCAGGCGGCCCTTGGAGCGGCGGATCGTCAGCGCGTCCAGGAGCGCCTGGGTCGGGTGCTCATGCTTGCCGTCGCCCGCGTTCAGCACCGCGCAGTTCACCTTCTGCGCCAACAGGTCCACTGCGCCGGAATGCGGGTGGCGGACAACCAGCAGGTCCGGGTGCATCGCGTTCAGCGTCATCGCGGTGTCGATCAGGGTCTCGCCCTTTTTGATCGAGGAGGCCTGCATCGCCATGTTCATGACGTCGGCGCCCAGCCGCTTGCCCGCCAGCTCGAACGAGGCCTGGGTGCGGGTGGAGTTCTCGAAGAACATGTTGATCTGGGTGAGGCCCGCCAGCACGTCGGAGTGTTTCTCGGGGCGGCGGTTCAGCGCCACATAGTCGTCGGCCAGGTCGAGGATCGCGGTGATCTCATGCGGCTTCAGCGGTTCGATGCCAAGCAGGTGGCGGTGTTCGAAGGACATATGGGGCAGCTCCGCTTGATTTGCCGGTTCTTATAGGCGGGGCAGGCGGGTGCGGCAAGGCGTTGCCGCGGGTTGCGGATGTCTTGCAGGCGAGGGGCCGGCCCCTCGCGCTCCCCGGAGTATTTTCTGAAAGATGAAAGGCTTGAATCTGCGGCATGGCGGCGGAGAGGTGTTCCGCTTGCCGGCTGGGCGGAGTAGCTTGGGCACATGGAATCGGCATTGGATTACTGGAGCGCCCGGGCGCTGTTGGAATGGCAGGCGGAGCTTGGCGCGACTGAGGCGCTGTGCGACGCGCCGGTCGACCGCTATGCGCTGGAGCAGGCCGCGCCAAAGCCGAAGCCGGGAGCCGCGCCGGCCCCGCCGCCCAAGCCGAAGGAAGTGGATCCGGTGGAGGTGGCGCAGAAGGCCGCCAAGGGGGCCGCGTCGCTGCCCGCCCTGCGCGATGCGCTGGCAGCCTTCGACCATTGCGAGCTGAAGCGCGGCGCGCGCAACCTGGTGTTCTCGGACGGCCAGCCTGGCGCGCGGGTGATGATCATCGGCGAGGCGCCGGGCCGCGACGAGGATCTGCAGGGCAAGCCGTTTGTGGGGCGGGCCGGGCAGCTTCTGGACAAGATGCTGGAAGCGATCGGTCTCAGCCGCGCGGAAAGCGTTTATATTACCAATGTGCTGCCGTGGCGGCCGCCGCAGAACCGCGATCCGCTGCCGGCGGAGATTGCCATGCTGACGCCTTTCCTGGAGCGGCATGTGGCGCTGGCAGAGCCGGATATCCTGGTGCTGATGGGCAATATCAGCTGCCAGGCGGTGCTGGGCAAACGCGGCATCACCCGGCTGCGCGGCAAATGGGACCAGGCCTGGAACAAGCCGGTGATCCCGATGTTCCACCCCGCCTACCTGCTGCGCCAGCCGTCGCAGAAGCGGCTGGCCTGGGCAGACCTGCTGGAGCTGAAGGCGCGGCTGGGCGCCCGGAACTGAAACCGGCCCGGAAGGAGGTGCCCCATGAAAATCCTCGCATTTTCCGATCTGCATCTGTCGGCCGCGCATGCAGCGGATCTGGTGGCGGCCAGCGCGGCTGCGGATCTGGTCATCGGCGCCGGCGATTTCTGCAATTGCCGGCAGGGGATGGACCGGGCTGTTGCGATGCTGGCAGGTCTGAAGGCGCCAATGGTGGCGGTGCCCGGCAACGGCGAAAGCGCCGATGAACTGCGTGCGGCAGGCCTGCCGGACACCACGGTGCTGCATGGTGAAGGCGTGGAGGCCGAAGGGCTTCGCCTGTTCGGGCTGGGGTATGGTGTGCCGGAAACGCCTTTCGGCAGCTGGTCCTGCGACCTGAGCGAGCTGCAGGCGGCGGCGATGCTCGCGGCCTGTGATCACGCGGATATCCTGATTTCCCATTCACCGCCCAAGGGGCTGGGGGATGTGACCTCCGGCGGGCTGTCCGTCGGCTCCACCGCCGTCAGGGCTGCGGCGGAGCGGATCCGGCCGCAGCTGCTGCTGTGCGGCCATGTGCATGATTGCTGGGGCTTTCGCGGCAATCTAGGGAAAACGCAGGTGGCCAATCTGGGCCCCGGCGTGAGCTGGTTCGAGGTGGAGCCATGATTGATGCTGTGACCTTGCTGGCGTTCATCCCGGCGGCGCTGGCGCTGAACCTGACCCCGGGGGCGGACATGATGTTCTGCCTGGGCCAGGGCTTGCGCTCGGGACGGCGGGCGGCAGTGGCGGCCAGCGCCGGTATCTCGGCGGGCAGCATGGTGCATGTAGCCTTGGCCGGGCTGGGGCTGGGTGCGGCGGTTTCCGCAATGCCGGGGCTGTTCGACGTAATCCGCTGGGTTGGCGTGGCTTATCTGCTGTATCTGGCCTGGGGCGCCTTGCGCAGCGGTCCGGTCACGGCGGACATGCCCGCGGTGCCCGCACGGCGGGCGTTCCGGTCCGGATTCCTCGTCAACCTGACCAACCCCAAGGTGATCCTGTTTGTGCTGGCCTTTGTGCCGCAATTCGTCAAGCCGGAGGCGGGCCCGGTGCTGGCGCAGTTCCTGATCTTCGGGCTGATCCTGGCGGCGGGCGGATTTTTCATCAACGGGCTGGCAGGCATTTTTGCAGGCCAGGCCGGGCAGCGGCTGACCGGCTCGCCGCTGTTTGCGCGCTGGCTGGGGCGGGTCTCGGCCGGGATTTTTGCAGGGCTGGCCGTGCGGCTGGCGATTATGGAGAGGGCCTAGATGTCCCGTATCGACGAAAACATGGAGTTCATCCCGGTCCGCATCGCGGTGCTGACCGTTTCGGACAGCCGCACGCTGGAGGACGACCGCTCCGGCCAGGTGCTGGTGGACCGCCTGGGCGAGGCGGGTCACGTGCTGGCTGCCCGCAAGATCATCCCCGATGAGCGGGCAGAGATCACCGCGCAGCTGCGCGCCTGGGTGGCGGATCCGGAAGTGGATGTGGTGATCTCGACCGGCGGCACCGGGCTGACCGGGCGCGACGTGACGGTGGAGGCGCACCGCGACGTCTATGAAAAGGAGATCGAGGCCTTCGGCACCGTCTTCACCTGGGTCTCGATGCAGAAGATCGGCACCAGCGCGGTGCAGTCGCGCGCCACCGGCGGGGTCGCGGGCGGCACCTATCTGTTTGCGCTGCCCGGCAGCCCCGGCGCCTGCAAGGACGGCTGGGATGAAATCCTGTCAAAACAGCTCGATTACCGCCACCGGCCCTGCAATTTCGTGGAAATCATGCCCAGATTGGAGGAACATCTGCGCCGGAAGTGAGCGGCTGCGGCGTGTAACCTCGTAAACCTGTGCGGAAATTCTATATTTTCAAGCAGGATCAAGGCATTTTACGCTTTGGCAGGCCGTGCGCGGTCCCGGCAGCAGCCGCCACCGGAAGGGAGAAACATGCGCTTTTTGCGTCAGAGTGTGACAGGGGTTTTCCTGGCGGCGGTCACGGCGGCACTGCTGCTATATGCCGGGCAGCTGATTTTCGGCGCAATCGAGGCGCAGCTGAACGCGGAGAAGAAGCAGCCTCCGGCGCGGGAGCGGATTTTTGCGGTCAATGTGGTGACGGCGGATCTGCAGACGGTGGCGCCGGAGCTGACCGCCTTTGGCCGGGTAGAGAGCCGCCGCACGCTGGAATTGCGCACGGCGGTCGGCGGTCGGGTGGTGCAGCTGTCTGAGGATTTCGAGGAAGGCGGCACGGTCCGCGCGGGAGAGGTGCTGGTGCAGATCGACCCGGCGGACGCGCAGGCGGCTTTGGACCGGGCTGAGGCCGACATGATGGATGCCCGCGCCGAGGAGCGCGATGCGGGCCGGGCGTTGGTGCTGGCGCAGGATGAGCTGCAGGCCACCCAGGACCAGGCCCAGTTGCGCGAACGGGCCTTTCAGCGGCAGGTGGATCTGGCGGACCGGGGCGTAGGCACCGCGGCGGCGGTGGAAACCGCGGAGCTGGCGGCGGTGCAGGCGCGCCAGGCGGTGATCTCGCGCCGTCAGGCGGTGAGTCAGGCAGAGGCCCGCGCGGATCAGGCCGCCACCCGGGTGGCACGGGCGCAGATCGCGCTGGACGAGGCGCGCCGTGACCTGGACGACACCACAATCAAGGCCCGTTTCGACGGCACCCTGCAGGCGGTGAGCCTGGTGCAGGGACGGCTGGTCTCGGCCAACGAAAAGCTCGCGGACCTGGTAGATCCGGACCTGCTGGAAGTGGCCTTCAGGGTTTCGACCGCGCAATACGCCCGGCTGCTGGACGCGGAGGGGCATTTGCTGCGGGCACCTGTGCGGGTGACGCTGGATGCCGACGGGGCGGGGCTGAGCGCCGCCGGGCGGATCTCCCGCGCCAGCGGCGCGGCGGGTGACGGGCAGACCGGGCGGCTGGTCTATGCGCGCCTGGACACTGCCCCCGGGTTTGAGCCCGGCGATTTTGTCACCGTCAAGGTGACAGAGCCCGAGGTCGCGGCGGTGGCCCGTGTGCCCGCTTCGGCGCTGGGGGCGGATGGCTCGGTGCTGGTGCTGGGCGAGGAGGGGCGGCTGGAGGCGCTGCCGGTCGAGCTGGTGCGCCGCCAGGGCGATGATGTGCTGATCCGCGGCGCCGGGCTGGAGGGCCGCGAGGTTGTCACCGGCCGCACGCCGCTCCTGGGCGCTGGCATCAAGGTGCGCCCCTTGCGCCAGGGCGCCGAGGTGCAGGCGCTGCCGGAGCTGATCGAGCTGAGCGACGAGCGCCGCGCCCGGCTGGTGGCCTTTGTCGAGGGCAGCAGCGCGATGCCGACCGAGATGAAGGCCAAGATGCTGCAGCAGCTGGCCGAGGCGCGGGTGCCGGCGCAATTGGTCTCCCGCATTGAATCCCGGATGGGAGGCTGAGGGCCATGGTCCGCAACCTTCCCCGGCAGGCCCGCGGGCTGTTCAGCTACTTCACCCGCCACCGCACCGCTGCCAACCTGCTCCTGGTGATCATGCTGGTGCTGGGCGCTGCAGCGATGCCCAACATGCGGGCGCAGTTCTTTCCCGATGTGATTGTCGAGCGGGTCACCGTCTCCGTCGAATGGGAGGGTGCCGGGCCGGAGGACGTGGACAACGCCATCGTGCAGGTGCTGGAGCCGGTGCTGCTGGCGGTGGATGGAGTGGAGGAAACCTCCTCCATGTCGCGCGAGGGGCTGGCGACGCTGACGCTGGAGTTTGAGCCGGGCTCCGACATGGGGCAGGCCGCCGATGACGTGCAGAGCGCCGTGGACGGCATCACCACCCTGCCGGAAGAGGCGGAGGAGCCGGAGGTGCGCCGCGGCGCCTGGCGCGACCGGGTGACCGATGTGGTGATCACCGGGCCGGTGGGGGCCGGGCAGCTGGGCCTGTTTGCGGATGAGCTGGTCGCCCGGCTGTTTGAGGCCGGTGTCACCCGCACCACCATCCGCGGGGTGGCTGCGCCGGAAACCATCGTCGAGGTGCCGACCGCCAAGCTGATCACCCATGACATCACCATGCGCGAGATCGCCGAGGCCATCGCGGCAGAGGTGGATGCGGATCCCGCAGGCGACGTGACCGGAGCCAATGCCCGGGTGCGCACCGGCAGCGAGAAGCGTCAGCCGGATGAGCTGGAGGCCATCGTCCTGCGCACCAATGCCGACGGTTCCGTCCTGACCATTGCAGACGTGGCGCAGGTGAGGGTCGAGGGCGTGGACCGCAACCGCTCCTATTTTGTCGGCGAGCACCCGGCAATGTCGATCCAGGTCGACCGCTCTGACAAGGGCAACGCCATCCGGCTGCAGCGCCAGGTACAGGACGTAGTCGTGGAAATGCAGTCGAGCTTGCCACAGGGGGTGACGGCGCAGCTGATCCGCACCCGCGCCGAACACATCACCGACCGCCTGCACATGCTGGTCGACAACGGGCTGACGGGGCTTGCGCTGGTGGTGTGCCTCCTGTTCCTGTTCCTCAACACCCGCATTGCGTTCTGGGTGGCTGCGGGGATACCGGCCTCCATGTTTGCCGCGGTGGCGCTGATGTATGCCGCCGGGATCACCCTCAACATGGTCAGCCTGTTCGGCCTGATCATCACCCTGGGCATCGTGGTGGATGACGCCATCGTGGTGGGGGAGCACGCCGATTTCCGGGTGCGTCGGCTGGGGGAAAGCCCGGTGCAAGCCGCCGAGAATGCCGCCCGCCGCATGGCGATGCCGGTCTTTGCCGCAACGCTGACCACGATCATTGCCTTCTTCGGCCTGACGCTGGTGGGCGGACGGTTCGGCGAGCTGATCCGCGACATTCCCTTCACCGTGATCGCGGTGCTGGCGGCCTCGCTGGTAGAATGCTTCCTGATATTGCCCAACCACCTGGCCCATGCGCTGACCCACGCGCAGGCGCGGCACTGGTACGACTGGCCGAACCGGATGGTGAACCGCGGCTTCCGCTGGCTGCGCGACCATGCGTTCCGGCCGCTGATGGGGCTGATCATCACGGCGCGCTACGCAGTTCTGGCAGGGGCGCTGGCGATCCTGGCCAGCCAGGCGGCGCTGTTCATCAACGGCGATGTGAAATGGCGGTTCTTCAACGCGCCAGAGCGCGGCTCCGTCACCGGCAATTTTGCCATGGTGGAGGGCGCCACCCGCGCCGATACCATGGCGATGATGCGGGAGATGCAGCGCGCAACAGAGGTGCTGGGCGCGGAATATGCCGAACGCTACGGCCGCAACCCGCTGAATTTCGTGATGGCAGAGGTGGGCGGCAATGCGGGCCGCGGGCTGTCGGGGGTGGAAGGCAAGGATGCGGACCTCCTGGGCGGGATCTCGATCGAGCTGATCGATGCCGACCTGCGGCCCTATTCCAGCTTCGCCTTTGTGGCGGAACTGCAGGAGCAGGTGGCGCGCCATCCGATGGTCGAGACGGTCTCCTTCCGCAGCTGGCGGTCCGGTCCGGGCGGTGATGCGCTGGACGTGCAGTTCGCAGGCTCCAGCGTGCAGACGCTCAAGGCCGCCTCCGAGGATCTAAAGACCGCGCTGCTGCGCTTCCCCGAGGTCTCAGCCGTCGAGGACAACCTGGCCTATGACAAGGAGGAGGTGATCCTGGACCTCACCCCGCATGGCCAGGCGCTGAATTTCACCACCGGGAGCCTGGGCCAGGCGCTCAGGGCGCGGCTCAATGGTATTGAGGCCGCCACCTATCCCGACGGGCCGCGGAGTGCCACAATCCGGGTGGAACTGCCGGAGAATGAGCTGACCGCCGATTTCCTGGAGCGCACCCTGATGCGGGCGCCCAGCGGGATCTACGTGCCGTTGGCCGATATCGTCTCGGTCAGCCAGCGCACCGGGTTTTCCACTGTGCGCCGCGAGAACGGCATCCGGGTGATCAGCGTGACCGGTGATATCTCGGAGGACGACCCGGCCCGCGCCGAAGCGGTGATGCAGGCGCTGCAGGAGGAGATCCTGCCGAAGATCGCCAGCGAACGGCAGGTGGAGTGGCGCCTCTCCGGGTTGGCGGAGCAGGAGCAGACCTTCCTGCAGGAGGCGGGCACCGGCCTGATCCTCTGCCTCACCGGGATCTACCTGGTGCTGGCCTGGATCTTTTCCAGCTGGACCCGGCCCCTGGTGGTGATGGCGATCATCCCCTTTGGCCTGGTTGGCACCATCTGGGGGCACTACATGTGGGAGGTGCCGCTCAGCATGTTCACCGTGGTGGGCCTGCTGGGGATGACCGGAATCATCATCAACGATTCCATCGTGCTGGTGACCACCATCGACCAGTATGCCGAGGACCGCGGTCTGGTGCCCTCGATCATCGACGCGGCGGCGGACCGGCTGCGGCCGGTTATGCTGACGACGATGACCACGGTGCTGGGGCTGGCGCCGCTGTTGTTCGAACGCGCGCAGCAGGCGCAATTCCTGAAGCCGACGGTGATCACCCTGGTCTATGGCCTGGGCTTTGGCATGTTCCTGGTGCTGCTGCTGGTGCCTGCCTTGGTGGCGATGCAGCGGGACCTGTCGCGGCCGATGACGGCGATGCGCCGGGCCCTGCGGCACGAGGCCGGGGGCTTGCGCTGGCTGGTGCTGGGCACCGCGCTGGCGCAGCTGGGCTGGCTGGTGCTGACGCTGGGCTGGGCGATGGCCACCGGCGCGCTGCATCCGGCGCTTCGGATGATCCCTGCGCTGGCGGCAATGGAACCGGTGCGGGCAGGGCTGCTGGCCTGTGTGGCCGGGGCGCTGCTGCTGGCCTTGCTGGCCTATCTGGCCGGGGGCGCCGCCTACCGGCTCAGCGCCCGCCAGCGGGCCTGAGCCAGCCGGGCGACCTCACCCACCTGATCCAGCAGCTGCAGGCCGCGGCTTTCGATCTCCGCGATGGGGATCCATTCCGCCTGTTCGGCATCGTCATCCGGCAGCGGTTCACCACTGGCGTGCTCGCACAGCACAACGGTCAGCAGGTACTGGCGCTGCACCGCGCCTGCCTCGGCGCGGACAAGGACATCCACATTGGTGAGATATTCCAGCGGACGGGCGGAAACGCCGGTTTCTTCCATCAGCTCGCGCGCAGCGGCCTGCAGGGCAGTTTCGCCCATCTCCACATGGCCGCCTGGAAACCCCCACCAGCCCGCATTCGGCTCCTTGCCGCGCTGCACCAGGATCACGTGGTCCTGGCCGCCGAAATGACGGCAGACCACGGCAATAGTGCCAAGCACCGGGCGCTGCGGGCTGCCAGGTGAGCTCATCCGGCGCTGCAGCCCTGAATATCGACCGCGTGGTTCTGCCCCAGCACTGTGATCCGCAGCTGCGAGCGGTCAATCGCATAGGCGCTGCCATCGGCGGGCAGGAACTCGGTTTCCGCTACCAGCAGCCCGCCCTCGCGGCGGGTTGTGGTCTCCCCGGCATAAAGGTTGGGAGAGCCGGGCTCGATCACCGCAACCTCCTCGCCGCCTGCCGGGGGCATCGAGATGCGGGCGGTGACCTTCATGCCGTATTCAGACGGCCGCAGGCTGCAGGCGGCGTGGCGCACGCCGGCTTCCTTGGCCGACCAGGGACGGCTCGCAAGCGCCGCGGCAATCGCCGGGTTGCGGCCCGCAGCGCCGTCCAGCTGATGGTCAAAACTCAGTTCGGCGGGCACGCAGACATCCTTGCAGACACCCAGCTGCATCCGCCCCTTGAGGCGCACCGGCTTGCCCGCCGTCTCGGGGGTGATCTCGACCGGCAGCACCAGCTGGTCATGATAACCGATGGTGCGGTAGCCGGAGGTCAGGAAAACTTCGGGAGCAGGCCAGGTGATCGACAGCGCGCCCACGTTGCGCGCGCCGCGCCAGGAGAAGCTGGGCGGGATTCCGGCATCACCGGGCGCGCGCCAGTAAGTCTTCCAGCCCGGCTGCAGCTTGACCCGCAGCGCGCCGATATACGTGCCGCGCGGCGTCATGCCGCCGTCCAGCACTTCGATTTCCACAATGTCACCGTCCACAGCACCGGACAGGGCGGGAGATCCGGCCACCAAGGCAAGCAGAGGCGCCATGCAGGCAGCAGCTTTGGTCAGTGTCTTTGTCATGTTCCAATACATGCGGCCGGCAGAGCGGTTTGCCAAGTCACGATCCGGTCATCACCCGCTCATCGCCCTGTGGTTGCGGCAAATTTGCCGGAGGCTTCACCGCACTGCGCTCTTGCGCCCCTTGCGTGCGGGGCGGCTGCGCGTCATGGTGGGGGGAGGCAGCAGAAAGACGGAAATTCATGGATCTGACTGGCAAGCTCTTGATTGCAATGCCTGGAATTGGCGACCCCCGGTTCGAGCACGCGGTGGTTTTCCTGTGCTCGCACGGCGAGGAAGGGGCGATGGGGCTCATCGTCAACAAGCCTGCGGACGGGGTGGCACTGGGCGATCTGCTGGAGCAGCTGGACATGGGCGGCGAAGGCAGTGCCGCGGCGGCTTTGCCGGTGCGCTTTGGCGGCCCGGTGGAGACCCAGCGCGGTTTCGTGCTGCACACGCCGGATTACGAATCGGATGTGAGCTCGCTGAAGGTGCCGGGCGGCTTTTCGATGACCGCGACGCTGGACATTCTGGAGGATATCGCAGGCGGCAAGGGGCCGAAGGACCTGCTGGTGCTTTTGGGCTATGCCGGCTGGGGTCCGGGGCAGCTGGAGTCGGAGATTGCGATGAACGGCTGGCTGACGGCGGAAGCGAGCCCCGAGCTGGTCTTTGGCCTGGCCGATGACAGCAAATGGGAAGCTGCGCTGAAAACGCTGGGTGTGGATCCTCTGACCCTGTCGGCCAGTGCGGGCCACGCCTGAAGCAGGCGGCAGCAGGGGGCACTGTGTCCCAAGTCAAGGGAGTACTCCCGCCCTTTGTTCCAATCATCGAGGATGACCGGAAAAAGGTTGGGCCGGGCGCCGTGCTGGCGCACGGCGCGGGAGCGCATGGCAGCAGGCGTCCCGGACCGCAAAACGTGATTTCCAATTGCTGCAAAGCCTTCCAACCCATGATGCAATGATTGGAAATGCCGCCAACCGCGCCGCGCTTGCGCGGCGCCTGGCCCAACGCTTTGCGGCCCATCTGTGATGGGTCTCAAAGGGGCGGGAGCATCTGGACTAGCTGCCGGCTCGCGGCTCACTCCCGTGGCGCGGCGGCACGGCGGAGGCGGTCGTTGATGGCTTCGCCCAGCCCGTGCTCCGGGACCGGAGCCACGGCGATCGGCTTGCCGAGCGCGTCCAGCTGGTGCAAGTGGCCAAAGAGATTGGCCGCCGCTTCGGCCAGGTCGGCGCGCTCCGACAGGTTCAGATCGCAGTCTCCGGGGCCGAAGCCGAGATAGAGTTCTCCCTCGGCAGGGGCTGCGGCGTTGAGCCGCACAGGCGCGCCCGGCGCGTAGTGCGACAGCAGCTGGCCGGGCGCGGTCAGCGGGTCGTGCACATCGCGCACCGCCAGCTTGCGCCCCAGCACCGCCTCGATCTCTTCTGCCGCCAATCCGCCGGGGCGCAGCAGCACCGGTTCCGGCCCGGCCAGGCCGATGATCGTCGACTCCAGCCCGACCCCGCAGGCGCCATCGTCCAGAATGGCGGCGATGCGGCCGTCCAGCCCGGCCTTCACATGCGCCGCCGTGGTCGGGCTGATCTTGCCGGAGGGATTGGCCGAGGGGGCCGCCACCGGGCCGTCCAGCGCCCTGAGCAGCGCCTGGCCCGCAGGATGGGCGGGCACCCGCACGCCCAAAGTGTCCAGCCCGGCGGTGACAAGCGGTGAAATCCCATGGCCTGCGCGCAGCGGCAGCACCAGCGTCAGCGGGCCGGGCCAGAAAGCCAGCGCCAGCGCCTCCGCCGTTTCAGTCCACTCCACATAGCGCTGCGCCGCCTCCGCCGAATGCACATGCGCGATCAGCGGGTTGAAGGAGGGCCGCCCCTTCGCCTCATAGATCGCCGCCACCGCTGCGCCCTGGCGGGCATCGGCGCCGAGCCCATAGACCGTTTCGGTCGGGAAGGAGACCAGCTTGCCCTCCCGCAATAGCTGCGCGGCACGGGTAATGCCCGCTTCCGTTGCGGCAAGAATTTCGGTGCTTTGCAGGGGCATTCCGGGTGACGCGGCGTTTTGGTTGATTGAAACAGGCGTCCGATTAGGTAATCGGTCAAGCCACTGACCATAATAGGCCCGTGCCGGGAAGCCAAGACTGCCCGCGCCAGGACGCCCCCGAAAGACCGCTAAAGGACGCCCATGACCTTCCGTGCCCCCGTTTCCGAGTATGAGTTTCTGCTGAACAACGTTGTCAGCTATGGAGATGTTTCCGCCACAGACCGCTTTGCCGAGGCCCCCTCGGACGTCGTGAGCGCCATCCTCAATGAGGCGGGCAAGATGTGCGATGAGGTGCTGGCGCCGCTGCAGCGCAACGGCGACCTGACGCCTGCCTATCTGGAGAACGGCGTGCTGCGGACCTCGCCCGGGTTTGCTGACGGGTTCAAAGCCATCTCCGAGGGCGGCTGGATCGGCATGAGCGCGCCGGAAGAACACGGCGGCATGGGGCTGCCGCTGACGGTTGCCACCGCGGTGAACGAGATGATGGCCGGCGCCTGCCTGTCGCTGCAACTGGCGCCGCTGATGAGCCAGGGCCAGATCGAGGCGCTGGAGCATCACGCCTCGGACGCGATCAAGGAACTGTACCTGCCCAAGCTGATCTCGGGCGAGTGGTCGGGCACCATGAACCTGACCGAGCCGCAGGCGGGCTCCGACGTGGGCGCGCTCAGCTCCAAAGCAGAGCCGAACGGCGATGGCACCTATGCGGTCAGCGGGCAGAAGATCTTCATCTCCTGGGGCGACAACGACTTCTGCGAAAACGTCTGCCACCTGGTGCTGGCGCGGCTGCCGGGCGGGGCGCCGGGCACCAAGGGGATTTCGCTGTTCCTGGTGCCGAAGTTCCTGCCAGACGCCGATGGCAATCCGGGCAAGGCCAACGAACTCAAGGTGGTGAGCCTTGAACACAAGATGGGCCTGCATGGCTCCCCCACCTGCGTGATGCAGTACGACGGCGCCACCGGCTGGCTGGTGGGCGAAGAGCATGGCGGCATGGCGGCGATGTTCACCATGATGAACAACGCCCGTCTCGGCGTCGGCGGGCAGGGCGTCGGTGCGGGCGAGGGTGCATATCAGCACGCGCTGGCCTATGCGCTGGAGCGCAAGCAGGGCCGCACCGCCAGCGGCTTCATCGCCGACCATGCCGACGTGCGGCGGATGCTGATGGAGATGAAGGCGGATCTCTTTGCCTCCCGCGCGATCCTGCTGGCCTGTGCCCAGGCGATCGATATGCAGACCGCCACCGCTGAGAAAGACTGGGCTGCCCGCGCGGCCTTCCTGACGCCGATTGCCAAGGCCTTTGGCACCGACACTGGTATCCGGGTCTCGGAAACCGGGGTGCAGGTGCATGGCGGTATGGGCTTCATCGAGGAATCCGGCGCGGCGCAATATTACCGCGACGTGCGGGTGACGGCGATCTACGAGGGAACCAACGGCATCCAATCGATGGACCTTGTGGCGCGCAAGATGATGGACGGCGGCGAAACTGCCTTTGCCCTCATCGACGAGATCGAGGAGCAGGCCGAGCGTGCCCGCGCCACCCATCCCAACATGGCCGAAGCCGTCTGGCAGGCCTGTGAATCCCTGCGCGAGGCCACCGAGTGGCTGGTGGCGCAAGAGGACATGCAGGACCGTTTTGCCGGCTCGGTGCCGTATCTGCGGGCCTTTGCCCGGGTTCTGGGCGGCCATTACCACCTGGCCGCGGCGATGGCGGATCAGGGTGGTGCGCGCGAGAAGCTGGCGCGTTTCTACATCACCCGTATGCTGCCGGAGCACGGCGCGCTGCTAGCGCACGCTCAGGCCGGGGCAGGGGGCACCTTTGCCCTCAGCCTTGACGAGCTGGCAGGCTGACGCCGTGACTGACATTCCCGACGTTACGCCCCGCACCCCGTGGCAGGAACCGCCCGCGCAGGGCGAAGCGATCGAGGTGGCCGAAGGCGTCCTGTGGATGCGCCAGCCGCTGCCGATGAAGCTGGATCACGTCAACATCTACGCACTGGATGACGGCGACGGCTGGACCGTGATCGACACCGGCTTCAACACCCGCAAGAGCCGCGCGATCTGGGACAGCCTGATGGCCGGCCCCTTGCAGGGCAAGCCGGTGCGGCGCGTCGTCGGCACCCACCACCACCCCGATCACATCGGCCTGGCGGGCTGGTTCCAGAGCCGGCACGGCGCCGAGCTGGTCACCACCCGCACCGCCTGGCTGTTTGCCCGGATGCTGACGCTGGACGTGCAGGAGGTCTGGCCGGAGGAGACCCTGGCCTATTACCGCAGCGCGGGCATGGCGCCGGAGTTCTATGACAAGCGGGTCAAGGACCGGCCCTTCAACTTTGCCGACACGGTGCATCCGATGCCGCTGGGGTTCACCCGGATCAAGCAGGATGACGTGATCCGCATGGGCGGGCGCGACTGGGACGTGCACATCGGCAACGGCCACGCGCCGGAGCACGCAACCTTCTGGAGCCGCGATGACAATCTGGTGATCACCGGCGATCAGATCCTGTCGACGATCAGCCCCAACATCGGTGTCTACGCGACCGAACCGATGGCGGATCCGCTGGGCGAATGGCTGGAGGCCTGCGAGCGGCTGTCGAAGCTGGCGCGCCCCGATCACCTTGCCTTGGGCGGCCACAAGCTGCCGTTCACCCGCCTGCCGCTGCGGATGCAGCAGCTGATCGGCAATCACCACGGCGCGCTGGAGCGGCTGATGGACCACCTGTCGGAGCCGCGCACGGCTGCCGATTGCTTTGCCCCCCTGTTCAAGCGCACAATCGGCGAAGGGGAGTACGGGCTTGCACTGGTCGAAGCGGTGGCCCATGTAAATCACCTGTACCACACCGGCCAGGTGGCGCGCTGGGAGCGCGAAGACGGTGCCTGGCTCTATCAGCGCAAGGGGTGATGCGCCCCGGCAGAAGGGGGAAGCATGAACGACGAGATTTCAACCAGCGCCGAGGTTGCGGAAGCGGCGGTGCTGCCTTGTGTGCATGAAGTCCACTCCGACCCCGATGCCTGTGCCGGGCTGACCAAGGTGCCGGAAAAGCTGCAGAAGCCCGACGCCGCCAAGAGCCCGGCGCGCTGGGCTTATGAGCGCCTGATCCTCTATATCCAGAACTTCGAGCAGCAGCTGGATTCCGAACATGAGGTGGCGATGGGCTTTACCGGCGGCAATGCCGGGGTGCTGCGGATCGAGGGCATGGGCTATTTCGATCCCGACATCATCACCTTCTACGGCAGCGAGGGCAGCGGCTCCCGGACCCAGCTGGTGCAGCATGTCAGCCAGCTGAACGTGATGCTGCGCGCGGTGCCCAAGGCGCGCCAGGAGGCCCCCGCCAACCGGATCGGCTTCCGCCTGGCCTCCGACCTGCAGCAGGACTGAGGTCCGCGCCCCGGGGCCGATTCGGCGCCGGGGGCGGACACCGCACGGCAGCGGCCCGGTTTGCCGCCGCGGCAGCTGGATTCGCGCCTTATTTCTGTCAGATGCGCCCGATTGACGTGGTGACAGAGGCCCGCAAATCCAGTAATCACCGGAAAAATGCACGCGAATTGAGGGAAAACTCACATGGCTGAACATCAGCACGGCACCATGGACACCACCGTTCAGGAAAAGACCTATTCCAGCTTCCTGACCTTTGTGACCCGCTTCTGCATCGCGCTGGTCCTCTTTGCCATCTTCCTGGCAATCTTCGCTTCCTGATTTTCCGGCCGGGAATTGCCTTGATGCGCAACCTCCTGTGCCTTGGCGCGGTGATGGCCGCGCTTGCGGGTTGCGCGGCGCCTCAGCAGCCCAACGCGGATGCCGAAACCCTGGCCCGGGTGGCCTACCGCCACCCAGGGCCGGCGACGCTCACCCTTTACACGATGATCAACAACCGCACCGGGCGGGGCGGCCACGCGTCGCTGATGATCAATGCCTCGGAACGGGTGATCTTTGACCCTGCGGGCTCCTTTTACGCGTCAGTCGTGCCGGAACGAAACGACGTCCTTTACGGCATCACCCCGGCGGTCGAGAAAGCCTATCGCGGCGCCCATGCACGCAGCACCTTCCATGTAGTGGTGCAGCGGGTCGAGGTGACGCCGGAACAGGCCCAGAAAGCCTATCAGCTGGCGGTGACCAACGGCCGGGTGCCCGGCGCCTACTGCGCCCAAGCCACTATCGGTATCCTGCGGCAGGTCCCGGGGTTCGAAAGCCTGGACCGCACCTTCTACCCGGAACGACTGGCAGAGCAGTTCGGCCAACTGCCGGGCGTGGTGACCGAACGCTATTACGAAAATGACAGCGCCGACTTGCAGGCGGGCCTTGCCAAGAGCGACGCCGCGCTGAGCGCCGCGGCGGAATAAACCCTCCTGCCCGCCGCGGAGGCTTACGCGGCGAGATACAGCAGCAGCAGCGACAGCCCGCCGGTGCCCAGGCCGAAAAGCACGTTCCTGGTCAGATAGCCCGCGGCAAAGGTCGCCGCGGCGGCAGCAAAATGCATCAGGCTGGGCGCACCGTCCGTGGGCGCGGGCCAGACCACCAGCGGCGCCACCAGCGCCGGGATAATCGCCACCGCGGTGTAACGCAGGTGGCGCATCAGCCAGGGCGCAATCGGCTTGCCGCCCATGAAGCCGATGAAGGCAAAGCGCAAGCCGTAGCTGCCAAGCGCCAGCCCGATGATCACGGTCCACAGGACCGGTGCAGGGATACTGCTCACTTCGCGCCCTCCGTCTTGGCCTTCTGCCGTTCCAGCCACAGCTCCGCCTGCGCTCCGGCCACCATGCCGGCAATCCCGGCAACGATCAGGCCCAGGTTATAGGGCAGCGCGGCGGCCGGCAGCGAGGTGGCCACGGCGACGAAACAGGCGGCGATATGGGCGGGCGTGCGCAGCATCGGCCCGATCATCGCCAGAAACGCCAGCGGCAGCACGAAGTCGACGCCCCAGCTGTCCGGGATCCGGGTGCCCACAAGCGCGCCAAGCGCCGTGGCGATCACCCAGGCGGGTGCCACGATACCATTGGTGCCAAAGAAATACGCCACCCGCTGCGCCAGCGGCATCTCCGGTTCGGTTTCGAATTTGACGATCGACAACGCATAGGACTGGTCCACCACGAAATAGGCGGCCAGCGCCCGCTGCCACATCGGCGCATCGCCCAGGTAGGGGGTGAGCGACGCCGAATACATCGCCATCCGCAGGTTCACCGCCAGCGCCGAGATCAGGATGATGATCAGCGGCGCATTCTCCTGCATCAGCTGCAATGCGGTGAACTGGGCGGCGCCGGCAAAGACCGCCAATGAGAAGGCAAAGGCCTCCGGCACGATCAGCCCGGCCTCCGCCGCCAGCACCCCGAACAGGAAGCCGAAGGGTGAGGCCATGAAGATGAAGGGGGCGCTGTCGCGAAACCCCTTCCAGAAGGCCGATTTGGTGGTGGTGATTGCCATCTGCGCGTCCTAGATTGCGTGCACACCGCCCTACGGCGGACGCAGAAGGAATGCAATTGGTGAGTATGGATATCACGTCAGAATATCTGATCGCCCCCGGCGTTGCCGACCCGCGGCTCACGCGCGCCGTCACCGGCGTCGACCAGAACGGTGAGGCCAGCGAGATCGCCGTGGTCGAGGAGCGCCCGCTGACCATCTTCCTGAACTCGCAGGAAATTGTCACCGCGATGACTATCGGCGACTACCCGGAATACCTGGCGCTCGGCTTCCTGCGCAATCAGCGGATGCTGCGCGACGAGGACGAGGTGACCCGCGTCGACTATGACGAGGACCTGGAAACCGTGGTGGTGCGCACCGCGGTGGAAACCAGCCACGAGGAAAAGCTGAAGAAGAAGACCCGCACCTCCGGCTGCGCGGTCGGCACCGTCTTCGGCGACATGATGGAGGGGCTGGAGGATGTCCGCCTGCCGCAGGCCAAGGTCCGCACCTCCTGGCTTTATGCGCTGGCGCACAAGATCAACCGCACGCCCTCGCTGTATCTCGAGGCCGGCGCCATCCACGGCACCGTGCTGTGCCAGCAGGACCGCCCGCTGGTCTATATGGAAGACGTTGGCCGCCATAACGCGGTGGACAAGATCGCCGGCTGGATGCTGTCGGAGCAGGCAGAAGCCGCGGACAAGATCCTCTATACCACCGGGCGGCTGACCTCGGAGATGGTGATCAAGACCGCGATGATGGGCATCCCGGTGCTGGCGTCGCGTTCAGGCTTCACCGCCTGGGGCGTTGAGATCGCCCGCGAGGTTGGCCTCACCCTAATCGGCCGGATGCGCGGCCAGCGGTTCATCTGCCTGTCGGGCGAGGAGCGGCTGGTACGCGACATGGACCCCAAGGACGCGCCGGTTGAGGAAAAGAAGCACAGGCGGAAGAGTGCGGAGGGGTAACCGGATTTCACGTGAAATCCGGCCCGGAAAACACGTGTTTTCCGACGCAGGAGGAGAAGGCATGACAGAACAGAAGCCTTTGGGCGTAATCCTTGCAGGCGGCCTCGCTACCCGGATGGGCGGCGGCGACAAGGGGCGGCTGCAGGTCGGCGGCCAGAGCCTGCTGTCCCGCGTGATTGAGAGGCTGTCGCCTCAGGTCTCCGGACTGGCGCTCAACGCCAATGGCGACCCGGAGCGGTTCAGCGACCTCGGCCTGCCGGTGATTGCCGACTCGATCGAGGGCTTTGCCGGCCCGCTGGCAGGTGTGCTGGCCGGGCTCGACTGGGCGGCAGAGCAGGGAGCTGACACCATAGTCACTGCCGCCGCCGACACGCCGTTCTTTCCGCGGGACCTTGTGGCCCGGTTGACCGCAGCAGCCGAAGGCATGGCGCAGCCGCTGGTGCTTGCCACCACCCCGCGCACAGGCGACGAGGCGTTGAAATCCGGCGGGCGGAGCAAAGTGAACCGGCACCCGGCTTTCGGCCTTTGGCCCGTCGCCCTGCGCGATGACCTGCGGACGGCGTTGAATGACGGCTTGCGCAAGGTGGTCCTCTGGACCGACCAGCACGGCGGCCGCGAGGCGCTGTTCGAGGCAGACCCCTTCGACCCCTTCTTCAACATCAACACGCCAGAGGATCTGGCCAAGGCAGAGGCGCTGCTGACATGAAGATCTACGGCGTCACCGGCTGGAAGAACAACGGCAAGACTGGGCTGATGGAGCGGCTGGTGGCGGAGTTCTGTGCGCGCGGGCTGACAGTCTCGACCCTGAAACATGCCCATCACAGCACCGATGTGGACCAGCCCGGCACCGACAGCTACCGCCACCGCGCGGCCGGCGCGTCTGAGGTGGTGCTGGCCTCGCCCAACCGGGTTGCCATCATGCAGGAGCTGCGCGGGGCGGGGGAGCCATCCTTCACCGAACTGCTCTCCCGCCTGCGCCCCGTCGATCTGGTGCTGGTCGAAGGCTTCAAGCGCGAGGCCCACCCCAAGATCGAAGCTTACAGAACCGCCGCGGGCCAGCCGCTGATCGCGCCGGAAAATGCCACCATCCGTGCCGTGGCCAGCGACGTGCCGCTGCATCTGGACCGCCCGGTATTCGATCTGGATGACACCGCGGCTATTGCGGATTTCATCCAAAAGGACTTGGGGATGTGAGCCTCTGGCAAACCTTTGCAATGGTGGACTGGTCCGGCGGCAACGACCGCGGGCCAAAGCCTTGCAAGGATGCCATCTGGGCCTGCGTGGTGCGGGAACGGACCGCGCAGGAACCGGTTTACCTGCGCAACCGGCAGCTTGCCGAAGACTGGCTGGACAGTCTCGTGGAAGCCGAGTTGACCGCCGGCCGCCGCCTGTTTCTGGGTTTCGATTTTCCATTCGGTTATCCCGCCGGTTTCGCGCGGGCGCTGACCGGCTCAGATGAGCCGCTGAACCTTTGGGATTGGTTCGAAGACCGGATCGAGGACAGCCCGAAATCCAACAACCGCTTTGATATTGCCGGGGAAATCAACCGCAGGTTCGGCGGGCAGGGGCCTTTCTGGGCAAATGCGCTGAAGCGCGATATCAGCGGGCTGCCGCGCCGCAAGATTTCTTACGAAAACCCCTTCCCGGACCGCCGTGCGGTGGAGCATCTGGCCAAGGGCAGTTTCACCTGCTGGCAGATGGCCGGGGCAGGCGCCGTCGGCAGCCAGGTGATGATGGGGCTGCCGGTGCTGGCCCGTCTGCGCCGCCGCTTCGCCGGGCAGGCCGCGGCCTGGCCGTTTGAGCCGCTCGATAAACCTGTCGCGCTCGTTGAGATCTGGCCCTCCCTGACCGTCGGTCCGCCGCCCGCAGGGATCATCAAGGATGCCTGGCAGGTGCAACAGGTCGCACTGGAACTTTGCCGCCGCCCCGTGGCAGAACTGGAGCGGCTTTTGAACGTCCACGCGCCCGAAGAGGGCTGGATCCTGGGAGTGAAACCGCAATGACCCTGACACCGCCGCCGCTCAGCAACGACTGCTTTGCCCTTCCTGCGGGCGTGGACTGGACCCCGGTCGATGACGCGCTGGCGCTGCTCAGGGACAGGCTGGGGCCGGTCACCGGTGCCGAAACCGTGCCGCTGGCAGACGCGCTCGGCCGGGTGCTGGCAGAGGATGCCATTGCCAAACGCTCCAACCCGCCGCTGCCGAATACGGCGGTGGATGGCTATGGGTTCGCAGGCGGCAGGGCCGAGGGGCCGCATGTGCTGCCGCTGGTGCAGGGCCGCGCCGCCGCCGGAGTGCCTTATGGCGGAACCGTGCCCGAAGGCAGCGCCATCCGCGTTCTGACCGGCGCTGCGCTGCCCGATGGCGTCGACACGGTGATCCTGGAGGAAGACGTCAACACCGACGGCGCCCAGATCGCCTTCAACGGCCCGCTGAAACAGGGGGCGAACACCCGCGAGGCGGGGGAGGATGTCGCTGCGGGTGAAGTTATCCTGCCCGCGGGCCGGGTGGTGACAGCTGCCGATCTGGCACTCGCTTCCGCGACCGGGCTGGCAGAACTCACCGTAAGGCTGCCACTGCGGGTAGGGGTGCTCTCCACCGGAGATGAGCTGGTAGAGGCGGGGGAACCGGCAGGCAAGGGGCAAATCTTCGATGCCAACCGTCCGATGCTGCTGGCACTGATCCGGCAGCTTGGGTTTGTGCCTGTAGACCTGGGCAAGGCAGCGGATGATCGCGAGGCTCTGCGCGCCAGGCTGGACAGGGCGGCTGTGGAAACAGATGTGATCCTGACCTCGGGCGGCGCCTCTGCCGGTGATGAAGACCATATGTCTGCCCTGTTGCGCGAAGCTGGTGCAATGCAGGAATGGCGCATCGCGCTCAAACCCGGGCGCCCGCTGGCGCTGGGCATGTGGCAGGGCACGCCGGTCTTCGGGCTGCCGGGCAACCCGGTGGCGGCGCTGGTCTGCACGCTGATCTTTGCCCGCCCTGCGATGGGGCTGATGGCGGGCACGGGCTGGCAGGAGCCGCAGGCGTTTGAAGTCCCTGCCGCGTTTGAAAAGCGCAAGAAACCGGGCCGCCGCGAATACCTGCGGGCGCGGGTGCGGGATGGCCGGGTGGAAGTGTTCAAATCCGAAGGCTCCGGCCGCATCAGCGGCCTCAGCTGGGCCGAAGGGCTGGTGGAGCTCGGCGACGGCGCCGCAGAGATCAAACCCGGCGACCCGGTGCGTTTCATCCCCTACGGCAGTTTTGCGATGTAAGCGGAGCGCTCCCGCCGGCGGCCCGGCGCATCCAAGATGCTTGCCCGCCGTTGGGCCGGGCGCCGCGCTGGCGCGCGGCGCGCCGCCCGGCCATTTCATCTTTCCAAAAACACTCGCGCCGCAGGCAGCGCCTGAAAGGCGCTTCACATCATCAATCAAACGTCCCGGCCACCCGGCCCAGCAGCATGAAGGCGCGTGCAGTGCGGGTGTTGCCGAGCGCGGAGATTTCGCCGTCGGTGGCCTCGGCCTCGAAGTCCGCAAACATCTGGTCGAAGCGGCGCAGGAAGTGGTGCGCCGCATCGCGGAAGATCGGGTCCTGCTTCATCCGCGCCGCAGTGAGCGCCAGCGAGGTGCGGTCGCGCACGCCGCCAAGCGCAGCGACCGCGCGGCCGCGGGCGCCCTGGCCGAACTGGCGCCAGACCTCGGGCCGGGCCATGTCGGGGCGCAGGTCGTCCATGTAGATGCCGTCCTGGCTCAGGAGCGTCAGCACATCCTGCGCGGCCTGGATCACCTGCGCCGCCTTGCGGTCGCGCAGCGCCGCGCGCAGGGCGGCAAAGCCTTCCTGATCCTCGGCGGTTTCCGGGAAGTTCAGCGCCCGGATGAACTGTTCCGCAGCCAGCGGCGGCGCGGTGTCCGCGGCCTGGGTGCCGAGCGCCAGCGAGCCCTGCCCGGCGGCGGTCATCTCGGCGGCCTCGGCCGGGATTGCCGGGCGCACCGGGTTGGCACGGCGGCTGGTGTGGAAGGTGGCCAGTGCGGTTTCGGTCTTGCGGGTCGCCTCGGCGATCTCCTCCAGACGCTTTGCCATCGACGGCTCGGCCACCGCGGCATGCTGCTGGGCCTGGGTCAGATAGGTCTGGCGCAGCCCGTCGATGGCGGCCTGCAGCTGTTCGCTTTCCTCGCGCATCACCCGGGCCGAGCGCGCGGCAGAGGCGGCGACCCAGAGCATTGCCAGCGGCAGCACCAGCGCCAGGATGCCGGTGATCAAATCGGTCCACTGCGACAGCCCGGCATCCTCCGGGGCAAACAGATAGAGCCCCGCCGCCGCCAGCAGCCACAGCGCGCCCAGGCCAATGGCCAGAAGCTCGGCACCGCCCAGCCCGTTGCCCGCCGGAGCGTCAAGGCTCCGAAGCGGGCGTCCGCCTGAGGGTTTCGGGCTGGTGCCCGGGCTGCTGCTGGAGCCTGTCATGACCACTCGGCCCTCACCGGTCAGGAATAGACGATCTTGAGGATTTCATAGGCGCGCTCGCCGCCGGGGGTGCGCACTTCCACGCTGTCGCCCTCGTCCTTGCCGATCAGGGCCCGCGCGATGGGGGATTTGATGTTCAGAAGGCCGGCTTCGATGTTGGCTTCATGCTCGCCGACGATCTGCCAGGTCTTCTCCTCGTCGGTGTCCTCGTCCACCACGGTCACCTTGGCGCCGAACTTGATGGCGCCGTTCAGCTTGGCCGGGTTGATCACGTCGGCCAGCGACAGGATGCCTTCCAGCTCCTTGATGCGGCCCTCGATGAAGGACTGCTTTTCGCGGGCAGAGTGGTACTCGGCGTTTTCCGACAGGTCGCCCAGCTCGCGCGCTTCGGCGATCGCCTGGATGATGGCCGGGCGTTCGACGGATTTCAGGTTTTTCAGTTCGCTTTCCAGCGCGGCGAAGCCCGCCGGGGTCATCGGGATCTTTTCCATGTGATTGGTCCAGGTCGCTCTTTTGCTTTGTTCTTGTCACTACGAAAACCGCAGCCCCGCAGCAGGGGCTGCGGGGCGTCCGGTTCGGTTGACATTTACCTGACCCAATCCTGCGCCCGATTTCAAGTGGGCGCGGGGGCTGCTGGCGTGCAAATCCGCCTAACCGCGTGCTTTGGCCGGCTTTTCCACAGGAATGCGCAAGAAAATGCCGTGCGCGGGCATCCGGGGCAGACCCGCTTGCCAGAGGAGATCAATCATATTGCACCGCCTCGTATTCGATGCCGTCTGAATCGTGGAAGTAGAAGCGGCGGCCCGGCTCATAGTCGCCGTGGTTCATCGGTGTGAACCCGGCGGCCTTCACCGCGGCCTCGGTGGCGTCCAGATCGTCAACGATCACTGCCAGGTGGTTCAGCCCGCCGACGATGCCATAGCTTTCCGGCGCCTGGCCTGCGGGCGTGCGCGGAGTGTAGAGCGCGAGATAGCTGTTCTCCTCGCCCACATGCACGCTGTAGCCGCCATTCTTGGCCTCGCCCTCCCAGCGCACATGCCAGCCGAACACCTTCTGCATCCAGGCGGCGGTGGCATGGGGGTCGGCGACGGTGACATTTGCATGTTCCAGTACTGCGCTCATCGGAAATCTCCTTCTTGCCTGAGCAAACCTGTTGATGCGACTCACCGTAATTCCTAAACCTAACTTTAGCTCAAGAGGTTTTTGCAGGAGAGTGCCATGCCCGCATCCGCCGGAATTTCCATCGGTTACCTGGCCGAACGCACCGGCCTCGCGGTGTCCGCCATCCGCTATTACGAGGCGCAGGGCCTGGTGGAGCCCTGGCGCAATGCAGGCGGCCAGCGGCGGTTTCACCGGGCCGACATCCGGCGGCTCAGCTTTGTGATGATCGCGCAGCAGTTCGGTTTTTCCCTGCCGGAAATCCGCGGCTTCCTCAAAAGCCTGCCGGGCAGCCGGACCCCCACGAAAGAGGACTGGGCGCGGATCTCGGAGAACTTCCGCAGCCATCTGGATCAGCGAATCGAAACCCTGGTGAGGCTGCGCGACAATCTGGACGGCTGCATAGGCTGCGGCTGCCTGTCGCTTCCGAATTGCAAACTTTACAACCCCGAGGACCGGGCGGCACAGAAGGGGCAGGGACCCCGATACCTGATGGGAGACCGGCCCGAGGCGGAAAATGGTGCTTGAGTGACGAAAATGGACGCACTTTTTGTCTCAGTTGCCTGTTTTACAGGGGCCTGACGCAGAGTTTGGATTGACCAGCAGGGCTGGCAAACGCTAAGCAGCCGCGACACAAAATTGCGCCCGGTGGGGCCGGTAGCGAACAGAAAGCCAAGGAGCGCCGCAGATGGCCGAGATTGAACGCGAAGCGATGGAATACGACGTGGTGATCGTCGGGGCCGGCCCCGCCGGCCTGTCCGCGGCCATCCGCCTGAAACAGCTGGATGCCGACCTGCAGGTCGTGGTCCTGGAAAAGGGCTCCGAAGTGGGCGCGCACATCCTGTCGGGCGCGGTGCTGGACCCCTGCGGCCTGAACGCGCTGATCCCCGACTGGAAGGAAAAGGGCGCGCCGCTGAACGTGGAAGTCAAGGAAGACAACTTCCTGATGCTGGGCGAAGCCGGCCATGTCCGGATCCCCAACTTCCCGATGCCGCCGCTGATGAACAACCACGGCAACTACATCGTCTCCATGGGCAACGTCTGCCGCTGGATGGCGGAGCAGGCCGAGGAAATGGGCGTCGAGATCTTCCCGGGCATGGCATGCTCGGAACTGGTCTATGGCGACAAGGGCGAAGTGAAGGGCGTGGTTGCCGGCGAATTCGGCAAGAACCCCGACGGCACCCCCGGCCCGGCCTATGAGCCCGGCATGGAGCTGCACGGCAAATATGTCTTCCTGGGCGAAGGCGTGCGCGGCTCGCTGTCCAAGGAAGTGATCGCCAAATACGGTCTCTCCGACGGCAAAGAGCCGCAGAAATACGGCGTCGGCATGAAAGAGATCTGGGAGATCGACCCGGCCAAGCACAAGGAAGGCACCGTCACCCACACCATGGGCTGGCCGCTGGGCTCCAACGCGGGCGGCGGTTCGTTCATCTACCACTTGGACAACAACCAGGTCTACGTGGGCTTCGTGGTGCACCTGAACTACAAGAACCCGCACCTGTTCCCCTACATGGAATTCCAGCGCTTCAAGCACCACCCGGTGGTGGCCGAGCTGCTGAAGGGCGGCAAGCGCGTGGCCTATGGCGCCCGTGCCATCACCGAAGGCGGCTGGCAGTCGATGCCGAAACTGGTGGCGCCCGGCGTGGCGCTGCTGGGCTGCTCCGCGGGCATGGTCAACGTGCCGCGCATCAAGGGCAACCACAACGCGATGCTGTCGGGCAAGGCCGCAGCCGAAGCCGCCTATGACGCGATCAAGGCAGAGCGTTCCGGCGACGAACTGGCCGCCTATGAAGCCGACGTGCGCGAAGGCGCCATCGGCAAGGACCTCAAGATGGTCCGCAACGTCAAGCCGATGTGGTCCAAGTGGGGCCTCACCGCCTCGCTGGCGCTGGGCGGCCTGGACATGTGGACCAACAACCTCTTTGGCTTCTCCTTCTTCGGCACCCTGGGCCACGGCAAGAACGACGCCCAGTCGACCGAGGAAGCCTCCAAGCACAAGGTGATCGATTATCCCAAGCCCGATGGCGTGCTGTCCTTCGACCGCCTGACCAACGTCAGCTTCTCGATGACCAACCACGAGGAAAGCCAGCCCTGCCACCTGCGCCTGGGCAATGCCGACACGCCGATTGCGGTCAACCTGCCGAAATACGCGGAACCGGCGCAGCGCTACTGCCCGGCCGGCGTCTACGAGGTGGTCGAAAAGGACGGCAAGCCGGAGTTCGTGGTGAACTTCCAGAACTGCGTCCACTGCAAGACCTGCGACATCAAGGACCCGTCCCAGAACATCACCTGGACCACGCCGCAGGGCGGCGACGGGCCGAACTACCCGAACATGTAACGGGAAGTTTAAATTTTCGGCACGGTTTCGCCGGATTTTATGGGGCGGCCCTTGGGCCGCCCCATTGCGTGTTGACGGGCAGCGCACTACGCTTTCTTACAAGAGCAAGAGCAGTAAATCGTAAGGGGGTCCCGCGTGCCCGTACCCATTCTTCGCACCCTGACAAGTGCGGCCCTGGTGGCCGCTTCTGTATCAGCTGTCCAGGCGGAGGGGCTGGCCGGGTCCTATCTGGCCGGACGTGCCGCGACCTATGACAGCGATTTTGCCGCGGCGGCGCTCTATTACACCCAGGCGCTGGCGCGCGACCCGCAGAACCCGCTCCTGATGGAGAACGTGGTGTTTGCGCAGCTCGCCATGGGCAAGGCAGAGCTGGCCGTGCCGGTGGCGCAGCGCCTGCTGCAGACCGGTGCGCGCAGCCAGGTCGCCAATGTGGTGATTGCGGGCGGTCATGCGGCACAGGGCGATTTCCAGGCGATCCTGGACCGCGACCTTGAGCGCGAGGCGATCCACCCCCTGGTGGACGGGCTGCTGGAAGGCTGGGCGCATATCGGCACCGGATCGGTGTCCAGCGCGCTCAAGAGCTTTGACCGGATGGCCAAGGACGGCAGCCTGCGGCCTTTCGTGCTCTATCACCGGGCGCTGGCGCTGGCCTCCGCCGGGGATTACGGCGGTGCCGAGGCGCTGTTCGCTGCCGAGGACGGCCGCCTGGCCAGCCTCAGCCGCCGCGCCGCGGTGGCACGGGTGCAGATCCTGTCGCAGCTGGGCCGCAACGAGGAGGCCCGCGAGACGCTGCAGGCAGCCTTCGGCAGCAACCTCGACCCCGGGCTGGAAGCGCTGGATGCGCAGCTGCAGGAGGGCAAGACCCTTGCCTATACCATCGCGCCCGGCCCGCGCGAGGGGATTGCCGAGGTCTTCTACACCCTGGGCGCGGCGCTGAATGGCGATACCGCCAATGATTACGTGCTGATGTATGCCCGCATGGCTGCCTCGCTGCGCCCCGACCATGTGGATGCGATCCTGCTGAGCGCCAGCCTGCTGGACCAGCTGGGCCGTTATGAGCTGTCGGTGGCGACCTACAAGCAGGTGCCGCGCAGCCATCCTGACTACCACGCCGCCGAACTGGGCCGCGCCGAGGCGCTGCGCCGCGCGGCCAAGCCGGATGCGGCGATCGAGGTGCTGGAACAGCTGGCGCGGCAATTCCCGGACCAGCCTGGCGTCTACGTCAGCCTGGGCGACCTCTTGCGCCAGCAGGAGGATTACGCGGCGGCGGCACGGGCCTATGACAAGGCGCTGGCCAACTCACCGGAGGATTCCGGCAGCCGCTGGTTCCTGCTCTATGCCCGCGGCATCTGCCACGAGCGGCTGGACCAGTGGGAGCAGGCCGAAGCGGACTTCCGCGCCTCCCTGGCGCTGGAGCCGGACCGGCCGCAGGTGCTGAACTACCTGGGCTATTCGCTGGTTGAGAAGCGCAGCAAGCTGGATGAGGCGCTGGACATGATCGAGCGCGCCGTCGCGGCCCGGCCCGACTCCGGCTATATCGTCGATTCCCTGGGCTGGGTGCTCTACCGCCTGGGCCGCTTCGACGAGGCGGTGGCGCATATGGAGCGCGCGGTGGAGCTGATGCCGGTGGATCCGGTGGTCAATGACCACCTGGGCGATGTCTACTGGGCCGTGGGCCGGGCGCGCGAGGCGGAGTTCCAATGGAAGCGGGCGCTGTCCTTCATCGACCCGGAAGACACTGACGGCGAGGCCGACCCCGAGCGCATCCGCCGCAAGCTGGACATCGGCCTGGACGCGGTGCTGGCCGAAGAGGGCGCGAAGCCGCTGGAAGTTGCCAATGGCGGTTGAGGCCTTTGCGCCCGCCAAGATCAACCTGACCCTGCATGTGATCGGCCGCCGCGAGGACGGCTATCACCTGCTGGATTCTCTGGTGGTCTTTGCGGATACCGGCGACCGGCTGCGGCTTGACCCCAGCCCGGAGCTGGCTCTGGAAGTCTCCGGCCCCTTTGCCGAGGGGGTGCCTGCTGATCAGAGGAACCTGGTCTGGAAGGCCGCCGAGGGGGCGGGCTGGTCCGGGCGGATCAGCCTCAGCAAGCAGCTGCCGCATGGTGCCGGTATCGGCGGCGGATCCTCGGATGCCGCCGCTGTCCTGCGCGCGGTTGCCGGGCAGGGGGGCAGCATCCCCGAAGGGCTGCCCCTGTCGCTTGGCGCGGACGTGCCGGTCTGCATGGCGGCCCGGGCGTCACGGATGCAGGGCATCGGCGAGCAGGTCACTCCGGTTGAGCTGCCGGAGCTGCACGCGCTGCTGGTCAATCCGGGTGTTCACGTGCCCACCGGCCCGGTGTTTTCCGCGCTTGCCTCGCGTGACAATCCGCCGATGCCAGAAAGCATCCCGTCTTTCGTTTCCGCTGAGGACTGCGCCGCCTGGCTCGGCGAACAGCGCAACGACCTGGAAGACCCGGCGCGCAGTCTCGCCCCGGTGATCGACCGGACCCTGTCCGACCTGCGCAGCTCCCGCCAGGCGCTGCTGGCCCGGATGTCGGGCTCCGGCGCCACCTGCTTTGCGCTCTATCCCACGAAAAAGGCCGCCCATATGGCGGCCTATGAGATCGGGGCGGAGCATCCCGAATGGTGGTGCAGCGCGATCGCCTTGACCTGAACAGCCCGCGCCGAAGGCAAGCGCTCTCGCCCGCGGAGCAGCGCATCAAAGATGCTTGCCCGGCGCCTTTGGGCTTCTTTCTGGTTGAAAATACCCCGGGGGTGAGGCCGTCAGGCCGAGGGGGCAGAGCCCCCTGGCCCGGTATCAGTTCAGCCGCGACACCACGTAATCGGCCAGATCGCTCAGCATGGTGCGGATCTCGTGATCGGGCAGCACCTCCAGCGCCGCCCGCGCCTTGGCCGCCCAGCCAAGGGCATCCTCGCGGGTGGCCTCCAGCGTGCCGTATTTGGCCATCAGCGCCAGCGCCTGCTCCAGGTCGCCGTCCTGCTGCTTGCCCTTCTCGATGGTCCGGGTCCAGAAGGCGCGCTCCTCATCCGTCGCCTGCGCCACCGCCTTGATCACCGGCAGGGTCAGCTTGCGCTCGCGGAAGTCGTCGCCGACGTTCTTACCGGTGGCCTTGCTGTCGCCCTGGTAATCCAGCAGGTCATCGGCGATCTGGAAGGCAATCCCCAGCGCGTCGCCATAATCGAACAGCGCCTTCACCTGCTCTTCGGCTGCGCCGGCAATCACCCCGCCCACCTCGGTCGCGGCCGAGAACAGCGCCGCGGTCTTGCCGCGCACCACCTGCAGATAGATGTTCTCATCGGTCTTCAGGTTGGATGCTGCGGTCATCTGCAGCACCTCGCCCTCGGCAATGGTGGCAGAGGCATTCGCCAGAATGTCCAGCACCCGCAAGCTCTCCGTCTCCACCATCAGCTGGAAACTGCGGGCAAACAGGTAGTCGCCGACCAGCACCGAGCTCTTGTTGTCCCACAAGAGGTTCGCGGTGGGGCGGCCGCGCCGCTGGGCGCTTTCGTCCACCACATCGTCATGCAGCAGGGTGGCGGTGTGGATGAACTCGACCGTCGCGGCCAGTTTCAGGTGATGGTCGCCCTGATAGCCGCACAGCCGCGCCGCCGCCAGCGTCAGCATCGGCCGCAGCCGCTTGCCGCCGGCCTCGACCAGATGCGCGGTCACCTCGGGAATGCGCGGCGCATGTTCGGAGGCCATCCGGGTGCGGATCAGCGCATTCACCGCCTCCAGTTCCTGGCTCAGCGTGGCGGCCAGCATTTCGTGCGGCTTCCGGGTCATCACTTGGTCCATCACTTTCCCGCTCGCAAGGCTCGACAAGGCGCGGGCCTTGCCCTTAGATCCAATTCCATGAAAGAGCTTCTGCGCAGCACCGATCCGACGATCATCGCCTTTGCCTCCGCCCTCCTTGAGGGAGAGGATATAGACTGCTTTCAAATGGACGTAAATATGAGCGTCCTGGAAGGCAGCATCGGAATTTTCCCGCGCCGTCTGATGGTTCGCGCCGATGACTACGACGACGCGCTGGTGGTGATGCGCGACAATGAAATCCCGCTGGGCCGATGAAAACCTTCACGGAGGACGCGCTGAGCCGCAACGCATTCCTCGGCGGCAGGGTGCAGCTGTGGCAGCCGCTGAGGGGCTACCGCGCCGGAGTCGATCCGGTGCTGCTGGCGGCAGCGGTGCCCGCGCGGGCAGGGGAGGCGGTGCTGGAGCTGGGCTGCGGCGCCGGTCAGGCGCTGCTGTGCCTGGCGGCGCGGGTGCCGGGGCTTGCCCTCGCAGGGGTGGAGCTGCAGGCCCCTTATGCTGAGCTCGCGCGGCGCAACGCTGCCGCCAACGGGCAGGAAATTGAAGTGTATGAGGCCGACCTTGCGGCCTTGCCGGAGGCGCTGAAGCAGCGGCAGTTCCAGCATGTGATCGCCAACCCGCCCTATTACAAAGCCGGCGCCCACAGCCAGGCGCGCGATGCCGGGCGGAAGGTGGCGCTCGGAGAGCAGACTCCGCTGGCGGAGTGGATCACCGCGGCAGCCCGGCGGCTGGCACCCAAGGGCTACCTGCACATGATCCAGCGGGCGGACCGGCTGCCGGATATGCTGGCGGCTTGCAGTGGAGTCCTGGGCTCGCTGGAGGTGCTGCCGCTGGCCCCGCGCACCGGCCGCGCGGCGGAGCTGGTGATCCTGCGCGCACGCAAGGGCGGGCGGGCGGATTTCCGGCTTCACGCCCCGCTGATTCTGCATGAAGGCGCACGGCACGAACGCGACGGGGAAAGCTACCGGCCGGAAATCAGTGCCGTTCTGCGCGACGGTGCAGCCTTGCCCTGGCCCGCCTGAGCCAATTTCTCCGGCGGCGCAAAGTTAGGGGCGCCACGCGAAGGTTTCAACCTTTGGCGAATCCAAATCTGCGGGTTTCTGCTGGAATGCGCCACCGCCTGCGGCAAAATGCGCGGCGCATAGCCGATATGAAAATTTCATGACAAAAATACTGCGGCTGCAGCGTGACAGACGCCAAAACTTGTGGTCCACTCTTTCTGTCAAACACATCTAGCTCAAAGAAGGAGGGTTGCCATGAGCCTCAGCTCGCATCTGACCGAACTTAAGAAGAAGCACGAGCATCTGAGCATGGAAGTGGAACAGGCCCAACGACACCCCAGTACCGACGATCTGGAAATCGCAGCAATGAAAAAGCAAAAGCTCAAGCTGAAGGAAGAGATTGAGCGCCTGACTGCCGAGGCAGTCTGAAGAGTTCCCGCCGGGACGCAGCCCGGCAAGACGAGTTGGAGGGCCTGCCCGGCGTGGCGGCCCTCTTTTCATTTGGCGGGTTACTTTGCCGCGCTTGCCCGCGCCGCAATCAGCGCCCCGCCGGTGATCAGAGCCGCCGCCAGCGCCAGCCCCCAAGAGGCCGCGGCGATGCCCGCCAGCACCAGGATCAGGGTGGACAGCAAAGGCGCCGCATAGGAGCTGGTTCCCAGCATCTGGATGTCCCCCTGCTTGACGCCGATGTCCCAGACGTAAAACGCCAGCCCGACAGGGCCGAGGCCCAGCAGCAGGGTCGAGACCCAGCCCAGCGTGCCCGCGGGCCAGACCGTTTCCTCCAGCGCAAAATGCAGCCCCCAGGAAGCCACGGCGGTGGCCAGGCAGAACACCGCAACCGAACTGGTCGGCGCGCCGCCCAGCAGCCGCGACAGCACCGAATAGCCGGACCAGGTCAGCGCGCACAGCAGCGCCAGCCCATAGCCCGGCAGGTACTGCGCCTCAAACCCGCCGCCGCCGCCGGAAATGATGGTGGCCGCCCCGGCAAAGCCCAAGCCAGCCCCGATCAGATGCCCCGCCTTCAGCTTCTCGCCGGGCAGCAGGCCGGAAAACAGCACGATCAGCAGCGGCCACAGATAGGCGATCAGCCCGGCTTCGGCCGCAGGCGCCAGCCGCAGAGCGGAGAAATAGAGCGCGTGATAGCCGAACAGCCCCAGGGTGCCGAAGATGTAGACCCTGATGGGCACATGGCGCAGCTGCTTCAGCTTGCCCGCGGCGGCGGTCCAGATCATCCCCAGCGTGCCGCCGATGGTGAAACACAGCGCATTCAGCAACAGCGGCGGAGTTGGCTCGGAGCCCACCGTCAGCAGCGCCAGCAGCGACCACAACAGAACAGCGATAAAGCCGATGGCGGTCGCGCGGGTCTTGGTCATGGCGGCGGAATGTCCTCAACTGGAATGATCTCGAAAGCCTCCGAGACGTAGGCGGTTTTTTCGATCTCGGCAACAAACCAGTCGCGGAACGCCGCGATCTGCGGCCGGTTTTCGGTGCCGGGCGCACATAGAAACCGGAAATGCGCCTTGGTCTCGATCGCGGTCTTGAACGGCGCCACCAGCCGGCCTGCGTGCAGATCGGTGATCGCCATGCCGCGCCGCCCCAGTGCCACGCCGGCGCCTGCAACCGCGGCGTCAATCGCGTGGTCGGCTTGCGAAAAATGCGAGCCGTGGGTGGGGGTGAAGTTGATCCCCTGGGTGCGGAACCAGGCCGGCCAGTCGCAGGGCGGGTCCAGAAAGCCGATGGATTCGTCAAAGATCAGCGGCGCCTCCATCAGGCTTTCCGGGGTGGTGTAACGCTCGGCCAGCTCTGGCGACATCACCGGAGTCACCCATTCCGGCGCCACCGGCAGCACATAAAGCCCTTCGTCCACGCCATAGCCGAACCGGATCGCCACATCGACGTCATCGCGGACAAAATCCAGGATCCGCAGGGTGGCGGAGAACCGCAGGTCGATTTCGGGGTGGGCGCGGGCAAATTCATACAGCCGCGGCGCCAGCCATTTTGCCGTCAGCCCGGGCCCTGCGGTCACCGTCAGCGTGGTGTTGTCCTGCAGCCGCCGCACGGCACGCCAGGCGGCGGTCAGCGCCTCGAACCCTTCGGCAGTTCCCGGGGCCAGTGTCTTGCCTGCCTCGGTCAGCTCCACCGCGCGGTTCAGGCGGCGGAACAGCGGCTGGCCCAAGTGCTCCTCCAGCGACTTGATCTGAAAGGACAGCGCGGCAGGGGTGACGTTCAGCTCTTCCGCCGCCTTGGCAAAGGACATGTGGCGGGCAGCGGCATCAAAGGCGCGCAAAGCGGTGAGGGGCGGCAGGCGGTCAGTCATGGTCACATAAGTACAGCTTAACTGAAGCTCTGCAAAGTCTCGTTTGTGCGATTGACGGAACGTCTTCATATTGGATGAAGGTAAAGGATACTGATCCGAAAGGAGGCCTGAAATGCTGGAATATTCTGCTGACGCCGCCGTGAAGTCTGCCATGGCCCGTGCCCACGCCGAACGCGGCCAGGCGCTGAAACTGGCCTGGACCTGGCTGTTCGGCAAGAAGCCGCTGCCAGCCCTCCGCCCCAAGGTTTCCCGCTGGGCCTGAGCGCGCTCTGATTTCAGAAAAAGGCACTTACGGGATAGGAAAAGGGCCGGTCCAGATGGACCGGCCCTTGCCGTTCAGGCTGAGGAATCAGCTTAGACGAAGAACTGCGCGCCGTTGGCGGAGATGGTCGAGCCGTTGATGAAGCCCGCGTCGTCCGACGCCAGGAAGGCCACGCAGCGCGCGATCTCTTCCGGCTCGCCCAGGCGGCCGGCCGGGATCTGGCCGATGATCGACTCACGCACCTTCTCCGGCACCGCCATCACCATCTCGGTGGCGATATAGCCGGGGCAGACCGCGTTGGCGGTGATGCCGGCGCGGGCGCCTTCCTGGGCCAGCGACTTGATGATGCCCAGATCGCCGGCCTTGGTCGCGGCATAGTTCACCTGCGCGAACTGGCCCTTCTGGCCGTTGATCGAGGAGATCACGATGACGCGGCCGAACTTGCGCTCGCGCATGCCGGGCCAGATCGGGTGCACGGTGTTGAACACGCCGGTCAGGTTGGTGTCGATCACTTCCTGCCACTGCTGCGGCGTCATCTTGTGGAAGGGCGCGTCGCGGGTGATGCCGGCGTTGGCCACCACGATGTCGATCGGGCCCATCTCCTCTTCGACCTTGGCGATGCCCGCAGCGCTTTCCTCGTAGCTGCCAACATTCCACTTATAGGTCTTGATGCCGGTTTCGTCGGTGAATTTCGCCGCGGCTTCGTCATTGCCGGCATAGGTCGCCGCAACGTTGCAGCCCTGCGCCTTCAGCGCCTGGGAAATTGCTGCGCCGATGCCGCGGGAGCCGCCGGTGACGAGTGCAGTACGTGCCATTCAAGAATCCTCCAGATGAGTTTTTGCTTTGGTAATCTTGCTACAGTTTTGGTCGTGTGGGCGCAACAATATTGCGTCATGAAATTTCTGCATCGCCGCAAAAAATTGTCGCACCCGCGTAATACCGCTGAATTGTAAAAGAAAAAGGGCGCCCCGAAAGGGCGCCCTGCGATATCAGCGGTTTTGCGCCACTTACGGGCGCTCCACGCACATGGCAACGCCCATGCCGCCGCCGATGCACAGCGTGGCCAGGCCTTTCTTGGCGCCGCGGCGCTTCATTTCGAACAGCAGGGTGTTCAGAACCCGGCAGCCCGAAGCGCCGATCGGGTGGCCGATGGCGATGGCGCCGCCGTTCACGTTCACGATCGCCGGATCCCAGCCCATGTCCTTGTTCACCGCGCAGGCCTGGGCGGCAAAGGCTTCGTTGGCTTCGACCAGATCCAGGTCATTGACCGACCAGCCGGCCTTCTCCAGCGCCTTGCGGGAGGCATAGACCGGACCGACGCCCATGATCGACGGGTCCAGGCCCGCGGTGGCGTAGGAGGCGATGCGGGCCAGCGGCTCGATGCCGCGGCGCTCGGCTTCATCGGCGCTCATCAGCAGGGTGGCGGCGGCGCCGTCATTCAGGCCGGAGGCGTTGGCCGCAGTGACCGAGCCGTCCTTGGTGAAGGCCGGGCGCAGCTTCTGCATCGCTTCGATGGTGGCGCCGTGACGGATGTATTCGTCCTGGTCCACCACGGTCTCGCCCTTGCGGTGCTTGACGGTGAAGGCCGCGATCTCATCGGCGAACTTGCCCGCCTTCTGGGCGGCTTCGGCCTTGTTCTGCGAGGCGACGGCAAACTCGTCCTGCATGTCGCGGGAGATCTGCCACTGCTCGGCCACGTTCTCGGCGGTCTGGCCCATGTGGTAGCCGTTGAAGGCATCCCACAGGCCGTCGCGGATCATCGTGTCGATGTATTTCATGTCGCCCATCTTGTGGCCGGCGCGCAGATGCGCGGCGTGGGGGGACAGGGTCATGTTCTCCTGGCCGCCGGCGGCCACGATGGAGGCATCGCCCAGCTGGATGTGCTGCGCACCCAGGGCCACGGCACGCAGGCCGGAGCCGCAAACCTGGTTGATGCCCCAGGCGGCGCTTTCCTTGGGCAGGCCCGCGTTGATATGCGCCTGACGGGCCGGGTTCTGGCCTTGGGCAGCGGTCAGCACCTGGCCCAGGATGGTTTCCGAGACTTCGGATTTGTCCACACCGGCCCGCTCCACCACGGCTTCCAGCACCGCGGCGCCCAGATCATGGGCAGGGGTATTGGCGAACGCGCCGCCAAAGGAGCCGACGGCGGTGCGCGCGGCCGATGCGATTACAACATTGGTCATTGATTTGGGTCCTCTGCCTTCATTTTGGTCTTCCGGAAGAGCGCCGCGCAAACATTCGAGCTGCTTTTGCGCAACAATCTTTCCCGTATCCTCCGGGTATCGGCATAATCTATTGCTGCACGTGCAGCAATTGACAGGGTGTCTCAGGCGGAGCGGAAGAGTCAACCGCCAGAAACGTCCTCCGCCATAGGATTTCCGTCAGCAGGGGGAGGGGATGCTGCAAAGCAGCGGACCCGGGCGCCGGGATGCGGCAAGGGGTGGCATTAAAAGCTGCTGGAAAGACAAGGCTGTAGAGGCCGGACAAGCGGGCGGGTACCGTGCGTCTGGCCGTGGCAGCAGTGCCGGTGCCCTGCGCGGAAGGTTGCGGACCGGGCTTCTGCGGGGCAGGACCTGAGCGGGTTCCTGTTCTTATCCGGCTTGCTGGCGCTGTTTCAGGTCTTCGATCCAGGGCGGCGACACCGACGGGGCGCCATAGAGGTAGCCCTGCAGGCAATCCACCCCGTTTTCCACCAGGAAGGCCGCATCTTCCTGGCTTTCCACCGACTCGGCGACGATGAACATGTCGAACTGCTTGGCAATGCCGATCAGGGCCCGCACAACCGACTGGTTGTCATGGCTGGCGTGAATACCGCGCACGAACTGGCCGTCGATCTTGACCGCGTCAAAGAAGAACTGGCGGAAATGGCCGATTGCCGTTGTGCCGGCGCCGAAATTGTCGAGTGCAAAGGCAATCCCGTGCTGCTGCATCCGGCCCATGAAATCCAGCACAAGCTCCGGTGCGGCCATCACCGATGCCTCGGTGATTTCCAGGACCAGCCGTTCGCCCAGCGTGGCATCGCTTTTCAGAAACCGCTGCAGCACCTGCATCCAGCGCTGGTAGCCGATGGAGCGGGCCGACATGTTGATGGAGAGGCGGATCTGCGGGAATTTCGACAGCGTCCGCAAGCCATGCTGCAGCGCCAGGCAGTCCAGCTCGCGGCCGATTTCCTTGTCCTCGACCACATGCATGAACTCCCGCGCGGGAATCACCCTGCCGGTCGGGTCCAGCACCCGGATATAGCCCTCGTAAAAGGCAACGCCATGCGGTGCCATGGCCTGCATGACGGGCTGATAGGCCAATACGGTCTGATCGTGCCGGACCGCTTCGGCAACCATCTCCAGCGTGGTCCGGTCGCGGCCGGCCACCGCCGCGCTCAGCGGGTTTTCGGAGCCTTCGGGCAGATCTGCCATGGCGTTTCGTTTGTTCATGTGCTGCTGGGGCCCTGTTCCGGCATTGATGTGACACAATATGATGCTCCGGGCAGCGTCGCGCAAAAGGGTTGAGGCGGGATTAAAGTTCAAATTTGACCGATCCGCCTGACGCCCCGGCGGGCTTCAGCCGCCAAAGCCCGGGGTGCCGGCGTCTTCGGGATGGCGGGCCAGGTGCCCGGCCTTGATCCCGGCAGAGGTCTCGCGGCTGCCGTCGTGGCTGTAGCCGGGCGGTGCAAAGGCATAGAGCAGCCGCTGTTTCCAGGTCAGCCCGGGCTGGGTCATGTCCTTGAAAATGCCCGCCCATTCATGAAAGGCCACCCGCAGCGGATTGAAGGTGGCGATGTTGTGCACCAGGCCGAAATCGGGCCGGTCGTGGTCCTGTTCCGGCACGAAGGTGCCGAACAGCTTGTCCCAGATGATGAACACCCCGGCATAGTTGCAATCCAGGTAGCGCGCGTTGCGGCCGTGGTGGGCGCGGTGGTGGCTGGGGGTGTTCATCACCGCCTCGAACCAGCGCGGCAGGCGGGTGATCGCCTCGGTATGGATCCAGAACTGGTAGATCAGGTTCAGCCCGCCGCAGAACAGCACCAGCGCCGGGTGGAACCCCAAGAGCACCATCGGCGCCTTCACCACCATCATGAAGGTGAAGGTGCCGGTCCAGGTCTGCCGCAGCGCGGTGGTCAGGTTGTAGTGCTGGCTGGAGTGGTGATTCACGTGCGAGGCCCAGACCCAGCGCACCCGGTGGCCCAAGCGGTGCACCCAGTAATAGCGCAGGTCATCCAGCACAAAGCACGCCGCAACCGCCCAGAGCGAAGTGCCCATGTCCAGCGGCGTGATCTGCCACAGCATCATCAGGAAGCCCCAGGCGATGAACCCCAGGAGCAGCCCCTCGGCAACGCTGCCCGCGCCCATGATCAGCGAGGTGACGGCGTCGCGGGTCTCGTACCTGCCGCCGCGCTTTTTCAGGGCGATCCACAGGAACTCCGCCAGGATGGCAGCGATGAAGAAGGGCACCGCCAGCTGGGTGGCATCGGGATAGGAAAGGTCTCCGCTCATGCTGCCTCCCCGACGGCGGCGATCAGCGCCTGCCATCGGGCGTGCTCGGCCCCGGACAGGGCAACGGACACGCTAGGCGCGCTGAAGTCCTTGAAACCGAAATGCAACCCGCCGGGACGCTCGGAAATTTTAGCGCCATTCAGGTGCCGCGCCGCGGTATCGGCGCCAAAGGCCCAGACCAGGCCCGCACCGCTGTGCGCGGCAATCAGCGCGGCCTGGCCGGTGGCGGTAGGCCGCACTTGCAGTACGGTGTCGCCGGGACAATGCCGCAGCCAAGCGGCGCGGGCGCTGTCCGCCGTCAGAACGGCCCGGGCAGAGCGCCCGGTCAGATGCAGGATCGCGGCAATGGCGGTTATCCCGCCCGCGACCAGGACCAGCAGCAATTCAAGCGGCATGTTCTCCTCCCGCCCGGCAGACTGGCGGGCGGGCAGGCGGCTGTCAAAGGTGGCGTGGGGTCAAGCGGACCCGCCCTCCTTGCACAGCGGAGGGGCGGACCGCCGCCGGCTGGCCGCTTGGGCTCAGACCGCGGGCACCGTGCTCTGGGGATGGTTCAGCACCTCCATCTGCACCACGCGCTCGACAAAGGGCACCAGACCTTCGGGCCCCGATGCGCGGTCCTTGAGGTGGATGCAGACGTCCGGACGCAGCGACGCGATGATGCCGATCAGATCGCCGCGGATCTGGTCGTCCAGCCCGGCCCCCATGATCACGCATTCGATGCGCGGTTCGGTCTCCAGCTGGCGCACCACCTCGGAATGGTCGTGCGCGCCAAGCCATTGGATCGGCAGATGATCCAGCTGCTCGGCGACATTGCCGATCACATGCGGCAGCTTGCCGATCAGTAACACAACAGGTTTCATTTCACTCTCCACCCTACAAGCGGGCGCCTTATCTGGACGTCCCTCAAGAGTGAAATAGTGCGAATCTCCGCCGGGTCAGGTGGCGGCTGCCGGGTCAGAAGGAATAGGTAATGGACCTGCCCTTGCCCTGGTCACGGGTGAAGGTGACGGTGTTTCCATCGGTCGTGACCGTGAGGCAGTTCTGCGGCAGCTGCTTTTTCCCGATATAGACATTGCGGCAATAGAAGCGCTTGTGCCAGGCCCAAGCGCCGACGATTTTCTCGCCCTTCGGCGAGACGCCCTGCAATTTGCCATCTGCGGTAGCAAGAACCCAGTGATCGCTGGCCACCAGCTTCTTGCCGGCAATTTTGGCCAGGAAATCCTTTTCGCTCTTGATGGGACCGGCGCCGGCCGGTGCGGCGGCTGCGATGCTGAGTGCCAGGGCGCAGGCTGCCAAATGCAGAAATTTCATGGGGTCCCTCCCGGTATACTTGTTAACAGAACACCGGGAGAGTGTGTCAGATCAGTCCGGTTTTTTCAATTCCCGGCTGAGGTGATGGCGGCCTCCTCGCCTATCATTGCCGCGATGATCTGCTTGGCGCTGTCCGAGTTCCACTCGGCGTCGCCCAGCAGCCGCGCCACTTCCTTGCCGTCGCGGTCCAGCAGCACCGTGATCGGCAGGCCGATCACCGCCATCTCCCGCGCCAGCGCCTGTTTCGGGTCCTGGTGGCGGGGCAGGCTGTCGATGCCGTTCTCGTCAAAGAACTTCTGGATGCCCGCGGGCGAGTTGCGCCCGGTGGCGATGGTCAGCACCTGGAAATCCTCACCGCCGAACTCCTGCTGCAGCTCCTCCAGCTGCGGCATTTCCTTGCGGCAGGGAGCGCACCAGGTGGCCCAGAAATTGAGCAGCACAATCTTGCCCTGATAGTCGGCCAGCGTCGCGGTGCCCGCGCCATCAGCCAGGTCAAACGCGGCGGCGGACACATCGCGCGGCTCGGCATGCACCACCAGTTTCTTCATCGAACCGTCGCGCAGGGCCTCCAGCTGCGCCTGATCCGCCGCAGCCGCGGCATTTGCACCCAAGGCGAGGGCCATATAAAGGGAAAGCTGACGAAACAGACGCATTTTATCTCCGGGGTTCCACACCATGACAGATCAATCCTCGAACCAGATGTGGGGCGGCCGCTTTGCCGCTGGCCCGGACGCGATCATGGAGGCGATCAACGCCTCGATCGGGTTCGACAAGCGGATGGCAGCACAGGACATTGCCGGCTCCAGGGCCCATGCGGCGATGCTCGCCGCCACGGGCGTCATTACGGATAATGATGCCGAGGCCATTCGGGAAGGGCTGCTCACCGTTTTGTCAGAGATCGAGGGCGGAACCTTCCAGTTTTCCACCGCACTGGAAGACATCCACATGAATGTGGAGGCCCGCTTGAAGGAGATCATCGGCGAGCCCGCAGGCCGTCTGCACACCGGCCGCAGCCGCAATGACCAGGTGGCGACCGACTTCAAACTCTGGGTGCGGGACCAGCTGGACGCGGCTGAAACGGGCCTGCTGGCGCTGATCCGCGCGCTTCTGTCGCAGGCCGAGGCCGGCGCCGATTGGGTGATGCCGGGCTTCACCCACCTGCAGACCGCGCAGCCGGTGACCTGGGGCCACCACATGATGGCTTACGTCGAGATGTTCGGCCGCGACCTGAGCCGCGTGCGCGACGCCCGCGCGCGGATGAACGAATCGCCGCTGGGCGCGGCGGCGCTGGCCGGCACTTCCTTCCCGATCGACCGGGAGATGACGGCATCGGCGCTGGGCTTTGACCGCCCGGCGGCAAACTCGCTGGATGCGGTTTCCGACCGTGACTTCGCGCTGGAGTTCCTCAGCACCGCCTCGATCAGCGCTGTGCACCTTTCGCGCTTTGCCGAGGAGCTGGTGATCTGGTCCTCCGCCCAGTTCCGCTTCGTGACGCTTTCCGACCGCTTCTCCACCGGCTCCTCGATCATGCCGCAGAAGAAGAACCCGGACGCGGCTGAGCTGATCCGCGCCAAGGTGGGCCGGATCTTTGGCGCCAACACCGCGCTGATGATGGTGATGAAGGGGCTGCCGCTGGCCTATTCCAAGGACATGCAGGAAGACAAGGAACAGGTGTTTGACGCCGCCGACAACTGGATGCTGGCGCTGGCGGCGATGGAAGGGATGGTCAAGGACATGACCGGGAACCGCGAGAGCCTGGCGGCTGCCGCGGGCTCCGGCTTCTCCACCGCCACCGACCTGGCCGACTGGCTGGTGCGGGTGCTGAAGGTGCCGTTCCGCGATGCCCACCACGTGACCGGCACCCTGGTTGCCATGGCCGAAAGCCGCGGCTGCGACCTGCCGGATCTTTCGCTCGCGGACATGCAGGGCGTTCACGAAGGCATCACCGAGGACATCTTCACTGTGCTTGGCGTTGAGAATTCGGTAAACTCGCGCATGTCTTATGGCGGCACCGCACCTGCCCAGGTACGCGCGCAGATCGCCCGCTGGAAAGAGGTCCTGGCGGGCTGAGGCCAACCGGGCGGGGCTGCTGCAAGGAGGCAAACAATGCGCAAGATGATCTTTGCATTTCTTGGACTGGCGGCGCTGGCCGCCTGCGGTGTGGACGGTGAGCCGGTACAACCGACCCTGAACGCTGGCGTCGGTGTCGGCAGCGGCGGCGGAGTGCATGTCGGCGGCGCTCTCGGGCTGCATCAAGGGCCGGTCAGCGTCTATCTGGGCTTCTAGCAGACCCGCGCCCTTGATGCGGCGCTGCTGAACCACCACTTCGAAACCGCCCCGCGAAAGCGCCGGGGCGGTTTACGTTTGAGGATATTGCGATGAAAACTGTGGTTATTGTTCTGGCTCTCTTCGGGCTCGCGGCCTGCGACACCGGGGCGCCGGTATCCAGCCAGCCGCAGAAGCAGGAACCTGCCGCGACGGGGATCAAGGTTTCCGGCTACGGCCGTGCCGGCGTTTCCCACAGCTTCTGAAGACACGGGCTTGCCCCGTCCGGGTGTGCGGCCCGTCCGGTTGCTGTATGCTGCGTTGCTGTTCTGCCTGTCCTGATGTGCTGACTGTTCACACTCTGCCAGCGGTAAGGAATGGCGGCGCCGCCAAGGGGCGGAGGCGGGACGGGAGGGATCTCCCGCACGCTGAACGTTGTCTCTGCGTGCCCCTGCCAAAGGGCCCTGTTCCAAGGTGCCGGGGGTGTCAGGCCCGGCGGTGACCGCGATCAGGGGGCATCATGGCAGGCTGGGCTTAAGATCCCGTGACAGGAACGTGCCCCGGCCGCGCAACACCCCGTAGGGTGGGCGATTCCGCCCACCGTCTGCGGTAAATGGCAGACGGGGGATGGCGGGCAGATTGCCCGCCCTGCGGGGAGACACGGCCCGCCGCGCGCCAGCGCGGCGCCCGGCCCAACGGGCGCGGGCGCATCTTCGATGCGTCTGCGGCGGGCGGGAGTTTCCGGTTGCTGCCGGCAGCGGCAAAGGGCTGGAATCATTTGATCCATATGCCGCTTTTGCCCTAAACGCGGGGACATGGATCATTTTCTCTACCGCGACGGCGCGCTCTACGCCGAAGACGTTCCCATCTCCGAGATCGCCGCGGCGGTGGGCACTCCGTTTTATGTCTATTCCACCGCCACCCTGCTGCGCCATTTCCGGCTGTTCGACGAGGCGCTGGAGGGCACCGATCACCTGGTCTGCTTTGCGATGAAGGCCGCCAGCAATCAGGCGATCCTCAAGACCCTGGCGCAGGCAGGCGCCGGCATGGATGTGGTCAGCCAGGGCGAATACCTGCGGGCCAAGGCAGCGGGCGTGCCGGGGGACCGGATCGTGTTTTCCGGCGTCGGCAAGACGGCAGAGGAAATCCGCGTGGCCCTCAGTGGCGGCATCCGCCAGTTCAACGTGGAATCCGAGCCGGAGATGGAAGTGATCAGCGCCGTGGCGCAGGAGCTGGGCGCAGTGGCCCCGATCACCATCCGTGTGAACCCGGATGTCGACGCCAAGACCCATGCCAAGATCGCCACCGGCAAGTCCGAGAACAAGTTCGGTATCCCGATTGCCCGCGCCAAGGAGGTTTACGCCCGCGCCGCCGCGCTGCCGGGTCTGGAGGTGGTGGGGATCGACGTCCACATCGGCTCGCAGCTCACTGATCTGGAGCCGTTCCGGCTGGCCTATCAGAAGGTGGCGGAGCTGACGGAAACCCTACGCGCCGAGGGCCACAACATCCGCCGCCTGGACCTGGGCGGCGGTCTGGGCATTCCTTATGAGCGCTCCAACACCGCGCCGCCGCTGCCGGTGGAATACGGCCAGATGGTCAAGGAGACCCTCGGCCACCTCGGCTGCGAGATCGAGATCGAGCCGGGCCGCCTGATCGCGGGCAACGCGGGCCAGCTGGTGTCCAAGGTGATCTATGTGAAATCGGGCGAGGGGCGCGATTTCCTGATCCTGGATGCGGCGATGAACGACCTGATCCGCCCGGCGATGTATGAGGCGCACCACGACATCATCCCGGTTGAGGAGCCCGCGGCGGGAACCGAAAGCCAGCCTTACGACATCGTTGGCCCGGTCTGCGAGACCGGCGATACCTTTGCCAAGCAGCGCGACCTGCCGCCGCTGGCGGCGGGCGATCTGGTGTCTTTCCGCAGTGCGGGCGCCTATGGCGCGGTGATGGCGAGCGAGTACAATTCCCGCCCGCTGATCCCCGAAGTGCTTGTGCACGGGGATCAATTCGCGGTTATTCGCCGCCGCCCGGACTATGAAGAGATGATAAACCGCGATACCATCCCGGAGTGGCTCTGAAGCGATCCGGGCGCGATCCGGCGCGGGCCATCCTGATACGAGGCCCGAATGCCCTTTGACAGACGTGCCGATCCGGTCCTGAAACGCCTGCGCTGGCCTGTGGCTCTGACGCGGGCGGGACTCGTGGCCGAACGCGCCATGCGGGCGTTCTGGCCGCTGGTGTCGGTGCTGATGGCGGCGCTGGCGGCGCTGATGCTGGGGCTGCACCAGCTGCTGCCGGAAACCGTGGTCTGGACCGGCGCCATTGCGGCTGTTCTGGCCGCCACAACCGCCGTTGGCTGGGGTGCCTGGCGGTTCCGCTGGCCGTCCCGGGAAGAGGCGCTGGAGCGGCTCGACCAAACCTTGCCGGGCCGTCCCGTCAGCGCCTTGCTGGACACCCAGGCCATCGGCGCCGGGGACGCGGCCTCCATCGCCCTCTGGCAGGCGCACCAGCGCCGGATGGCCGAGGCCGCGGCCCATGCCCGCGCACCCGCTCCCGATCTGAACGTTGCCTCCGCCGACCCCTATGCGCTGCGCTATGTCGCGGGGCTGTTCCTGGCGGTTGCGCTGCTGTTCGGCTCGATCTGGCAGGTGGCCTCGGTCAGGGATCTGGGCACGGGCGGCCCCGCTGCCCTGAGCGGCCCTGCCTGGGAGGGCTGGGCAGAGCCGCCTGCCTATACCCGCCTGCCGGTGCTCTATCTGAACGACCTGCCCGAAGGGGTGCTGAAACTGCCGCAGGGCAGCCGTGTCACCTTGCGTTTCTACGGCGAAGTCGGGGCGTTGTCCCTGTCGGAAAGCGTCTCGGGGTCTGCCGCCGGGCAGCCGCCGGCGCCGGAGGGCGCAATGGCCTTCGATGTGACCCGCAACGGCGGCTTTGCCATCGAAGGGAACGGCGGGCGGAGCTGGCAGGTGGAGGTGATCCCGGACCATCCGCCCGGAATCGCGGTGGCCGGCCAGCCCGAGCTGGAGAACGACGGTTACACCTCGCTGGCGTTCAGCGCCCGGGATGATTACGGCGTCGCTGGCGGGCAGGTGCGGATCACCCTGGATCTGGCCGCGGTCGAGCGCCACCACGGCCTGGCGATCGACCCCGACCCGCGCGATGCGCTGATCCTGGACCTGCCGCTGCCGCTGAGCGGTTCGCGCGAGGCCTTCACCGAAAAGCTGATCGAGGATTTTGCCCGGCACCCCTGGGCCAACCTGCCGGTGGTCTTCACCTTCTCCGCAATGGATGAGGCCGGTCAATCGGCCGCGGTGGCGGGCTTTGGCGCGGATATGGTCACCCGCCGCTTCTTTGACCCGCTGGCGGCGGCGGTGATCGAACAGCGGCGCGACCTGCTGTGGGCGCGGGCCAACGCGCCGCGGGTGGCGCAGATCCTGCGCACCCTGTCGCACCGCCCGGACGGAATGTTCCGCGACTATGGCGATTATCTGCGCCTGCGCACGATCCTGCGGCGGCTGGAAGGCTACACCGTGCAAGGGGCCATTCCCGAACCGCGGCAGGCGGAAATCTCCGCCGCGCTCTGGGATCTGGCGATGCAGCTGGAAGAGGGCGATGTCGGCGATGCGCTGGAGCGGATGCGGCGGGCGCAGGAGCGCCTCAGCCAGGCGATGCGCGACGGCGCCAGCGATCAGGAGATTGCCCGGCTGATGCAGGAGCTGCGCGAGGCGACCCAGGACTATCTCCGCCAGCTCAGCCGCCAGGCTGAGGCGGACGGCGAAATGATGGACTCTGGCGACATGCCGGACAACATGATGACCCTCAGCCAGGATGACCTGCAGGCGATGATGGACCGCATCCAGGAGCTGATGGAGCAGGGCCGCATGGCCGAGGCCGAGCAGGCGCTGCGCGAGTTCCAGCAGATGATGGAAAACATGCGGATGACCCGCTCCCAGCAGGGGCAGGGCCAGGGCAATGAGGGCCGCGAGGCGATGGAGGGGCTGGCGGAAACCCTGCGCGAGCAGCAGGGGCTGTCGGACCAGGCCTTCCGCGACCTGCAGGAACAGTTCAACCCCGGCGCCCGCAGCGGCGAGAGCCAGGGCAATGAGGGCCGCGATGGCGGTCTGGGCCGCGGCCAGAGCCACCAGGGCGGCCAGGGCGGCGACCGCGGCGACGGCCAGGGCGGTGAAGGGGCCGAAAGCCGCAACCCCGATGGCCAGGGCGGCAACGGCCGCGAACAGCCGGGGCAGGGCGGATCGCTGGCGGACCGCCAGCAGGCCCTGCGCCAGCAGCTGCAGCAGCAGCGCGACGGGCTGCCTTACCTGGGCGGCGAGGCCGGCGATGCCGCGCGCGAGGCGCTGGACCGGGCAGGCCGCGCCATGGAGGGGGCCGAGGAGGCGCTGCGCGGCGGCGACAATGCCGAGGCCATCGACCGTCAGTCGGACGCCATGGAGGCGCTGCGCGAAGGGATGCGCAGCCTGGGCGAGGCGCTGGCGCAGCGTGATGACGGGCAGCGCAACGGCCAGGGCCAGCCCTCTGCCACAGCGCAGGGCGAACGGCTGGACCCGCTGGGCCGCAGCAACGGCTCGGTGAATGACGGCGGCAAGGTCGGCGAGGGCAATGCCTACCGCCGTGCCTGGGACCTGCTGGAGGACATCCGCCGCCGGGCCGGCGAGCGGCAGCGCAGCGAGCGCGAGCGCAGCTACCTGCAGCGGCTGCTGGACCGGTTCTGAGACCCCGAAGGGCGGTCGGCGCCGGGTGAGCTATTCAGTCTAGAAAGACAGAAATGGGACAGGCCGCGTTACGGCGCGCTGGTCAGGGACTTCACCTGTGCATCCAGCCACAGCCGCAGCTGATCCACCCAGCTGACATAGCTGCTGAGTGCGGAATCCGCCTGCGGCACCCTCTCGGCAATCAGGCTGGCATTGTCATAGACCATCACCATCACCAGCGCCGCAATCAACGACAGCGAAAAACCGCGGGCAAAATTGTTTTTGCGCCGCACCGGCGGCTCCTCCGACGCGGCCTGCGGAGCAGGCGCTGCGCTGCCAGCAGAGCGCAGGGTGGAGTTGATTTCTTCGATGTCCGGCAGCAGCTCCTTGCGGGAGCCGCTTTCGGCGGCGGCCAGCTGGCGCGGATCCTCTCCGCGAATGCGGGCCATCCGGTCGCGGGCCTGGCGGCTGCGGCGGGCGGCCTCGTCTTCGGGCGCGGTGGCTTCGTCCAGTCCCAGGTCGGGCTGGGTTTCCAGGCTCTGGCTTTCCGCCGCCCGCAGCGAGGCCTCGCGCTCGGCTTCCTCGCGCAGGATGTCCGTCAACGCCGGATCCAGACCGCGGGCCTTCTGCGGCTGCGGTTCAGCCTCTTCTTCCGGGTGGGCTGCAGGTTCCTGGGTGTCTGCGTGGGCTTCTGCGGAAGGCTGTTCGGCCTCTTCCTCCTCGCCGCGGTCCAGGTCCGCGGCAGCGGTTTCCGGCTCAGCGGGCTCAGCGTCCACTTCCGGTGCCGTGGACGGGGTCTCAGGTTCCGGTTCTTCAATGGCCGCGCTCGGCGCGGGGGAGGCAGCCTCAGGCGCCTGGGGCGCGTCTTCTTCCAGCGTGTCTTCCAGGGGGGGCTCTGCCGCCGCGGCGCCGGCTGCTGCCTGGAACCAGGTCTGGCCGCAGTTGGAACATTGCACATCCCGCCCTTCGGCAGGGATCACATCCTCGGGCACTTCGTACTGGGCTGCGCAATTCGGGCAGGTCAGGCGCATCATGCTCTCCTCGGCACCATCCTGCCGGGCATCTGGCGGCAGGTTGTTTTTTAAGGGATTATAGGCATCCCCCGCTGTTGGCGAAAGTGGCAATTGCCGCAACGCCCCGGCCGCGGGCTTCCGGGCAACAGAGCCCCCATTGAAACTGCGGCCCCCTTGGGGCAAAACACCGGAGCAAAATACCGGGGCGCAGTACAAAGGCGCATTCAGGGGGCGGCAGTGATCGAGCTGGAAAATGTGGGCTACAACTACGGCGGCGGCGAGCTGCTGGATGCCGTGTCGGTGCAGCTGGCGCCGGGCTCCTTCCATTTCCTGACCGGCCCGTCCGGCGCGGGCAAGACGACGCTGCTGAAACTCTGCTACGGCGCGCTGACCCCGACCTCGGGCCGGGTGCGCGCCTTCAACATGGATGTGCACGGGCTGGACCGCGACCAGATGGCCTATCTGCGCCGCCGCGTCGGCGTGGTGCATCAGGACTGCCGGTTCCTGGACCACCTGCCGGTGATCGAGAACATTGCCCTGCCACTGCTGGTCTCGGGGCGCGAGCTGGGCCACGAGGAGGCCAACCTGCAGGAGCTGCTGAACTGGGTCGGCCTGTCCGAGCGCGCCCACGCGCTGCCGCCGGAGCTGTCTGGCGGCGAGCGGCAGCGGGCGGCTTTGGCGCGCTCGGTGATCCTGTCGCCGGATGTGATCATCGCTGATGAGCCCACTGGCAACGTCGACTGGGAAATGTCGCAGCGGCTGCTGCAGCTGCTGGTCGAGCTGAACCGGATGGGCAAGACGATCCTGGTCGCCACCCATGACCTGTCGCTGATCCGAGCCGCCAAGAACCAGGTGCAGGCGCGGGTGCTGCGCATCTCCAACCGGCAATTGCAGCTTGCGGGGGCTGACCTATGACCGACGGCAAGCTGCGCAAGCTGATCCTGGGCGATGCCCAAGCCAACCGGGTGGTGCCGCCCACCGGCTTCACCGCCCAGCTGACGCTGTTCGTGGCGGGCGCAATGGCGTTTCTTGCGGTGTTTGCCCTGGCGCTGTCGATGGCCTCCGGCCGGCTGGCCGACCGCTGGGCTTCGGAACTGGCGCGCGCCGCCACGCTGCGCATCAACGCCCCGGCGGCGCAGCGCGCGGCTCAGACCGAGGCGGCGCTGGAGATCCTGCGCCAGACACCGGGCGTGGCCACCGCGCGGGCGCTCACCGGCGAGGAGCAGGCGGCGCTGCTGGCGCCCTGGTTCGGCTCCAGCCTGCCGGCGGGCAGCCTGCCGCTGCCGCAGCTGATCGAGGTGACCGCGGATGATCCCGGCTATGACCCCCAGGGGCTGCGGCTGCGGCTGCAGGCCGAGGTCCCCGGCGCGGTGCTGGACGATCACACCCGCTGGCGTGAGCCGCTGGTGGATGCCGCACGCTCGCTGCGCCGCCTGGCTTGGGTGTCGATCTTGCTGATCGGCGGCGCCACCGCGGCGATGATCACCCTGGCCGCCAACGCGGCACTGGCCGCCAATGCCCAGGTGATCGAAGTGCTGCGCCTGGTCGGCGCGCTGGACAGCTATATCGCCCAGGCCTTCATCCGCCGCTTTACCCTGCGGGCGCTGACCGGCGCCGCAGCGGGTGTGGCGCTGGGCATGATCGGGGTCTGGCTGATGCCGGAAGCCTCGGATGAGGGCGGCTTCCTCACCGGTCTTGGCTTTCAGGGCTGGGGCTGGCTGGTGCCGCTCCTGATCCCGCCGCTGGGCGCGCTGGTGGCCTTTGCCGCCACCACCCGTGCCGCCACCAAACGTTTGGGAGAACTGTCTTGAAGAACCCGGTCCAATGGCTGCGCTCGTGGGTGTTCCTGGTGCAGATGTACCTGGCAATGCTGGTTCTGGGGCTGCTGTTTGCGCCCTGGGCCGCGGTGTCGCCCAAGGGCGCGCGCCTGGCCTGCAAATCCTACGCCCGCTGGGTGCTGTGGACCGCGCGCTGGATGGTCGGCATCCGCTCCGAGGTGCGCGGCCAGGTGCCCTCCGGCGAGGTGATCATTGCGGCCAAGCACCAGAGCTTTTTGGATATCCTGATCATCTTCAACGCGGTGCCCTCCGCCCGGTTCATCATGAAGCGGGAACTGATGTGGACGCCGGTGATCGGCGTCTATGCCAAGCGCCTGGGCTGCGTGCCGGTCGACCGCGGCAAGCGCGGCGCGGCGATTGCCAAGATGGTCAAGGACGTGGCGCTGCAAAGCCATGAACCCGGCCAGCTGATCATCTACTCCCAGGGCACCCGCGTGGCGCCCGGCGCCCGCAAGCCCTACAAGATCGGCACCGCGGTGCTGTACGAGGGCCTGAGCCAGCCCTGCGTCCCGGCCGCCACCAATGTCGGCGTGTTCTGGCCGCGTACCGGGATTTACCGCAAGCCGGGCCTGGCGGTGGTGGAGTTCCTGGAGCCGATGCAGCCGGGGATCGCCCGTGACGAGTTCATGGCGCAGCTGGAAAACCGGGTTGAGCGCCGCTCGGATGAATTGATGAGAGAAGCGGGGTTTGAACCGGATGCAATACCTCAGCAGCATTGAAGACCTGGAGGCGCTTTACGGGGAACCGGGAGCGCCTTCTTTACGCAAGGTGGCGCGGCAGATGACGCCGCTGTACCGCAAGTGGATCATGGCCTCGAAACTGTGCATGCTGACGACCGTTGGCCCGGAAGGGACCGACGGCAGCCCGCGCGGCGATGACGGCCCGGTGGTGAAGGAGCTGGATCCGGGCACCCTGGCGCTGCCCGACTGGCGCGGCAACAACCGGCTGGACTCCTTGCGCAACATCGTGCGCGACGGGCGCGTTTCGCTGATGTTCCTGGTGCCGGGATCGAACAATGTGGTGCGCGTTAACGGCACCGCCCGGCTTACCGCCGACCCGGATCTGCGCGCGCGTTTCGAGAAGAAAGGCAAGCTGCCGGCCACGGTGATCGTCATCTCGATCGGTGAGATTTACACCCAATGCGCCCGGGCGTTGCTGCGGGCGGGCACTTGGAACGGAACCGGCGAAAGCATCGGCCTGCCGACCATGGGTGAGATCCTGGCCGAGCAGACGGCAGGCGAGGAAGGCGGCGCCGAATACGACAAGAGCTGGAACGCCCGCGCCGCCAAAACCATGTGGTGAGCCGACGGCGGAGCGCTCAAGGACGTTCCAACGTCCTTGGCAAAATTCTTTGAAGAATTTTGCAGCCAGCGAGGCTGCGCCTCCTGGCTGCCCGGTGCGCTGCCGGGGAATGGGCGGTCAGCTGATGACCTCGCCGATCAGCATCTGCGGCTTCACATCGGTGAAATTCGGGATGTCCTCCAGCGCGGGCCCTGCGGCCTGCATCGCGGCGTCCATGGCGGCCTGATCGGCAAATGTCATCGTGGCAATGGCGTAAAACGGTGCCGGCTTGTCCGGCCCGCCCGCCAGCCCTTTGGTGACAACAATCGTCTGGATATGCGGCCCCATGTGCTCATCCACGATCTTCATATGGGTGTCCGCATAATAGGCGTGATCGAAGTTGGTTCCTTCTGTGACGGGGTAGATGACTTGCAATGAAACGGCCATGGCGGTGCCTCCTGCGGGTTGAATTCCAGCAGCAGTAAAGAGGCAATGGCGTGGCTTGCCAAATGAAAAAGGGCAGCTGCGGCCAGCTGCCCCTACGATTAGCCCAATCAGTGCGGCTCAGCTGTGGATCGGCCCGTCGCCGCAGGCCAGCGCGGCCTCGCGCACCGCTTCGGAATAGGTCGGATGCGCGTGGCAGGTCAGCGCCACATCCTCGGCAGAAGCGCCGAACTCCATCGCCACACACAGTTCGTGGATCAGGTCACCCGCCGCCGGGCCGATGATCGCGGCGCCCAGGATGCGGTCGGTTTCCTTGTCGGCGATAATCTTGACGAAGCCGCCCTCGGCCTGGTGCACCGCCTTGGCGCGGGCGTTGCCCATGAACATGAACTTGCCGACCTTGATTTTCTTGCCGTCGGCCTTCAGCGCGTCCTCGGTTGCACCCACGGTGGCCACTTCCGGCGTGGTGTAGACGACGCCAGGGATCACGCCATAGTTCACATGGCCGTGCTTGCCCGCGATCACCTCGGCGACCGCCATGCCCTCATCCTCGGCCTTGTGCGCCAGCATCGGGCCTTCGATCACGTCGCCGATGGCATAGATGCCGGGGAGGTTGGTGCGCCAGTGGTTGTCGGTGGCGATCTGGCCGCGCTCGGTCATCTTGATGCCAAGCGCGTCCAGCCCCAGCCCTTCGCTGTAGGGTTTGCGCCCGGTGGCGACCAGCACCACGTCGGCGTCCAGCACCGCCTCGTCGCCGCCCTTCTTGGGCTGGTACTTGACCTTGGCCTTGGTCTTGGTGGTCTCGACGCCCTGCACGGCGGCGCCCAGGATGATGTTCAGGCCCTGCTTTTCCAGGATCCGCTTGAAGCTGCGCTGCACGTCTTTGTCCATGCCGGGGCAGACCGCGTCCATGTATTCCACCACGGTCACCTCGGAGCCGAGGCGGGCATAGACCGAGCCCAGCTCCAGCCCGATCACGCCTGCACCGATCACCGCCAGTTTCTTGGGGATCTTCGGCAGTTCCAGCGCGCCGGTGGAGGAGACCACGATCTTCTCGTCGATCTCCACACCCGGAATGGAAGCGGGCACCGAGCCGGAGGCGATCACGATGTTCCTGGCCTCATGCACCTCATCGCCGACCTGCACCTTGCCGGCCGCCGGGATCGAGGCCCAGCCCTTGATCCAATCGATCTTGTTCTTCTTGAACAGGAATTCGATGCCGCCGGTGTTCTGGCCGATGACCTCATCCTTGTAGGCCTTCATCTGGTCCCAATCGACCGACGGCGCTTTGCCCTTGAGGCCCATATGGGCAAAGTTGTGCTCTGCCTCATGCAGCAGGTGGGTCGAATGCAGCAGCGCCTTGGAGGGAATGCAGCCCACGTTCAGGCAGGTGCCGCCAAGGGTCTCGCGGCCTTCGACCACCGCCGTTTTCAGGCCCAGCTGGGCGCAGCGGATGGCACAGACATAGCCGCCGGGGCCGGCGCCGATTACGATGACGTCATATTGGGACATAAGTCGGTTTCCTCTTTTGGCCCCGGCTCCGTTTTCCGGAGCTCGCGCTTGGGGATAGTTAGTGTGTGATCAAACGGGGGTCAGCATTTTGATCGAGATATTGGTGACCCCGTCGCGTTCAAGGTGCATTGCCAGTTCTTCGGACCCGAAAAAGGCGCGGGCCTTCTCCAGATCGGTGATTGCGAACAGCGCAACGGCGTGGTTTTCGCGGTCCGGATCGCTCCAGACATTCATGTCGGTGATGCCCGAGGCCTGGCGGTTGCGCTTGTCCTGCCGGAAGACGGTGAGCCAGGCGTCGAAATCGGCCACGTCGGCCTGCCAAAGTACGTGAGTTGCCATCGGTGTTACTCCTTTGTCCGTAGTGGAGGCAGGATGCCCCGGATTGCCTGGAGAGCGCTTTGATTCCACTCAATAATGGCTGCGTCAGTGGCAAGGTTTGCGGAGTGGGGACGCTGCCCCCGGCCCTGGCGGGCCTCCCCCGGGATATTTTCAGCCAGAAGAAGCATCATGCGAGGAGCACCCCCGCGAGCATCGCGGCAAGGCCGCTGGTGGCGATGAGCCAGATGGCGGTGCGCAAGTAGGGCACGCCGCTGAGGTAGGCGGGCAGGTAGAGGGCGCGGCCTGCGAGGTAGGTGTACAGGCCGCCGGTGATCAGCGCGCTTTTGAGGCCACCCAGCTCTGCTACCAGCGCAAGGCTGATGAAGACCGGTGCGGTTTCCAGCAAATTGGTGAAGGCACGGCGCGCCCAGCCCGCCAGCGCGCTTCGGGTGACGGAGGTGTCGCGCGGGCCTGCGGTCCAGGCGTTGCCAGCGGAAAGCTTCAGCAGGAAGCTGTCGCAGCTCACGTGGATCAAGGCGAGGATCGAGAGGCAGACAAGGCCCCAGAGCGGGAGGGTCATTGTGCTAGTGCTCGATGCGGCTTTACAAGGTAACTATTGGCCAAGAGAAGAAACTCCGGAAATTCTGACGTCATGGGAGCTGCAACGTTTCTCTTAGCGCGTAATACAAGTGCCAAGAGTCATGAGTACGTGTTTCTGCCAGAAATAGACACGCGTTATGCTCTTGGACGCTTTCCTGATACAAATTGGGGCACAATCCTTGAGCCAGAGCGTACCTTTGATTTTCAGTGTGAATGATTGTTGCGCCGAACAGCAGTAAAAGCACAGCAAAAATGACGATCAGTGCATTCTTCATGTGCGCCTCAAGTAACCTAAGAACGGAGCATAACAGAAGCGTATCCTGAAGTTTCCACTTCAGGATACGCGTGTTGCTTGACCTTACAGATCCATCAGCAGGCGGCGCGGGTCTTCCAGCGCTTCCTTGACGCGGACCAGGAAGGTCACGGCGCCTTTGCCGTCGACGATGCGGTGGTCATAGCTGAGCGCCAGATACATCATCGGGCGGATCTTGATCTCGCCGTTCACCACCATCGGGCGGTCCTGGATCTTGTGCATGCCCAGGATGCCGGATTGCGGCGGGTTCAGGATCGGCGAGGACATCAGCGAGCCGTAGACGCCGCCGTTGGAGATGGTGAAGGTGCCGCCCTGCATCTCGGCCATCGACAGCTTGCCGTCACGGGCGCGCTTGCCCTTCTCGGAAATCGCCTTTTCGATTTCGGCAAAGGACATCCGGTCGGCGTCGCGGATCACCGGCACCACCAGGCCCTGCGGGGTGCCCGCGGCAACGCCCATGTGCACGAAGTTCTTGTAAACGATGTCGGTGCCGTCGATCTCGGCGTTGACTTCAGGCACTTCCTTCAGCGCGTGGCAGCAGGCCTTGGTGAAGAAGGACATGAAGCCCAGGCGGACGCCGTGCTTCTTCTCGAACTGGTCCTTGTACTGGTTGCGCAGCGCCATCACCTCGGTCATGTCGACCTCGTTATAGGTGGTCAGGATCGCGGCGGTGTTCTGGGCGTCCTTCAGGCGCTTGGCGATGGTCTGGCGCAGGCGGGTCATCTTGACCCGCTCCTCGCGCGCGGCGTCGTCCGCAGTGACCGGGCCGCGCACCTGGGCCGGTGCCGGGGCCGGGGCAGGGGTGGCCTTGGCGGCGGCCACGGCGGCGGCGACGTCTTCCTTCATGATGCGCCCGTCGCGCCCGGTTCCGGTGACCTGGCTGGCGTCGATGCCGGCCTCTGCCATCGCCTTCTCGGCGGAAGGCGCGTTGGCCACGTCCTTGGCGGCAGACGCGGACGCCGGGGCCGCGGCCTGGGCGGCTGCCGGAGCGGCAGATGCGCCGGCTTCGCCGCTGGCGATCACGCCCAGCTGCGCCGCGGCCTGCACGGTGTCGCCTTCATTGGCCATGATTTCGGTCAGCACGCCGGCTGCGGGGGCGGGCACCTCGACGGAGACCTTGTCGGTTTCCAGCTCGCACAGCATCTCGTCCTGCGCGACGGTGTCGCCCACTTTCTTGAACCAGGAGGAGACGGTGGCCTCGGAGACCGACTCGCCCAGGGAGGGGACCATGACCGGCACCGGGGCGCCTTCGCCGCCGGAGGGCGCAGCAGCCGGAGCCGGTGCTGCCTTGGCAGCGGCAGGGGCTGCGGCGGCGCCGTTGGCCTCGGTCAGGGTCGCCAGCAGGGCGTCAACGCCGACGGTCTCGCCTTCGCCGGCGACGATCTCGCCCAGGGTGCCGGCCGCTGGCGAGGGCACCTCGACGGTCACCTTGTCGGTTTCCAGCTCGCAGAGCATTTCATCGGCATTGACGGCGTCGCCGGGTTTCTTGAACCAGGTGGCCACGGTGGCCTCGGTCACGGATTCGCCCAGGGTGGGTACGCGGACTTCGGTTGTCATGTCTCTTTATCCTCAGATGCTCAGCGCTTCGTTCACGAGGGCTGCTTGTTGGGCTTTGTGTTCGCTGGCCAGGCCGGTTGCGGGCGAGGCCGAAGTGGCGCGGCCGGCATAGAGCGGCCGGGTGTGCTTGGCGCCGATCCGGGTCAGCACCCATTCGATGTTGGGCTCGATGAAGGTCCAGGCGCCCTGGTTCTTGGGCTCTTCCTGGCACCAGACCATCTCCGCCTGCTTGAAGCGTTCCAGCTCCTTCACCATCGAGATCGCCGGGAACGGGTAGAACTGCTCGATCCGCATCAGGTAGACATCGTCGATGCCGCGGGCGTCGCGTTCCTCCAGCAGGTCGTAATAGACCTTGCCGGAGCACATGACGACGCGCTTGATCTTGTCGTCGGCGACCAACTGGGTGTCGGAGTTGCCTTTCTGGGCGTCATCCCACAGCACCCGGTGAAAGCTGGAGCCGGTGGTGAAGTCCTCTGCGTTGCTGACCGCCAGCTTGTGGCGCAGCAGCGACTTGGGGGTCACCAGGATCAGCGGCTTGCGGAAGGTGCGGTGCAGCTGACGGCGCAGGATGTGGAAGTAGTTCGCAGGGGTGGTGCAGTTGGCGACGATCCAGTTGTCCTGGCCGCACATCTGCAGGAAGCGTTCCAGGCGGGCGGAGGAGTGCTCCGGCCCCTGGCCCTCGAAGCCGTGCGGCAGCAGGCAGACCAGGCCCGACATCCGCAGCCACTTCGATTCACCGGACGAGATGAACTGGTCGAACATGATCTGGGCGCCGTTGGCGAAGTCGCCGAACTGGGCTTCCCACAGGGTGAGCGCGTTCGGTTCGGCGAGCGAGTAGCCGTATTCAAAGCCCAGCACCGCGTATTCCGACAGTGCGGAGTCGATCACCTCGTACTGCGACTGGCCCGCGCGGATGTGGTTGAGCGGGTAGTAGCGCTCCTCGGTCTCCTGGTTGACGATGCCGGAGTGGCGCTGCGAGAAGGTGCCGCGGGTGGCATCCTGGCCCGCCAGGCGCACCGGGTAGCCTTCCAGCATCAGCGAGCCGAAGGCCAGCGCCTCGCCGGTGGCCCAGTCAAAGCCTTCGCCGTTCTCGAACATCTTGCCGCGGGCCTCCAGGAACCGGCCGACGGTGCGGTGCAGCGGGAAGCCATCCGGCACCCGGCTCAGCGCATTGCCGATCTCGGCCATGGTCTCCGGTTCGATCGCGGTGCGGCCGCGCTGGTAGTCGGCGTCCTTCTTGTCCAGATGCGACCAGCGCCCGTCCAGCCAGTCGGCCTTGTTGGGCTTGTAGTCCTTGCCGGCCTCGAACTCCTCGTTCAGGTGCGCCTGGAAGGCGGCCTTCATGTCCTCGATCTCGCCTTCGGGGATCAGCCCGTCCTTGACCAGCCGGTCGGTGTAGAGGGTCAGGGTGGTCTTGTGGCCCTTGATCTTCTTGTACATCAAGGGGTTGGTGAACATCGGCTCGTCGCCTTCGTTGTGACCGAAGCGGCGGTAGCAGAAGATGTCGATCACCACGTCCTTGTTGAATTTCTGGCGGAATTCGGTCGCCACTTTGGCGGCGTGCACCACTGCCTCCGGGTCGTCGCCGTTCACGTGGAAGATCGGCGCCTCAACCACCAGCGCGTTGTCGGTGGGGTAGGGCGAGGAGCGCGAGAAATGCGGCGCGGTGGTAAAGCCGATCTGGTTGTTCACCACGATATGCATGGTGCCGCCGGTCTTGTGGCCGCGCAGGCCCGACAGGGCAAAGCATTCCGCCACCACGCCCTGGCCGGCAAAGGCCGCATCGCCGTGCAGCAAGATCGGCAGCACCTGGGTGCGGTCGCTGTCGCCCAGCTGGTCCTGCTTGGCGCGGACCTTGCCCAGCACCACAGGGTTCACCGCCTCCAGGTGCGAGGGGTTGGCGGTCAGGCTGAGGTGCACGGTGTTGCCGTCGAATTCGCGGTCGGAGGACGCGCCGAGGTGGTATTTCACGTCGCCGGAGCCGTCCACGTCCTCAGGCTTGAAGCTGCCGCCCTGGAATTCGTTGAAGATCGCCCGGTAGGGTTTCTGCATCACGTTGGCGAGGATGTTGAGGCGACCGCGGTGCGGCATGCCGATCACGATGTCCTTGACCCCCAGCGCGCCGCCGCGCTTGATGATCTGCTCCATCGCCGGGATCAGGCTTTCGCCGCCATCGAGGCCGAACCGCTTGGTGCCGGTGTATTTGACGTGCAGGAACTTCTCGAAGCCCTCGGCCTCGACCATCTTGTTGAGGATCGCCTTGCGGCCCTCTCGGGTGAAGGTGATTTCCTTGTCGTAGCCTTCGATCCGCTCCTTCAGCCAGGCGGATTGCTCGGGGTCGGAAATGTGCATGTACTGCAGCGCGAAGGTGCCGCAATAGGTGCGCTTCACGATGTCGACGATCTGGCGCATGGTCGCGACCTGCAGGCCCAGCACGTTGTCGATGAAGATCGGCCGGTCCATGTCGGCATCGGTGAAGCCATAGGATTTCGGGTCCAGCTCCGGATGCGGGGTGGCGGCGCGCATGCCCAGCGGATCCAGATCAGCTGCCAGGTGGCCGCGGATCCGGTAGGCGCGGATCAGCATCAGGGCGCGGATCGAGTCCAGCACCGCGCGCTGCACCTGGTCGTCGGTCAGCTCGACGCCCTTGGCGGCGGCCTTGGCCTTGATCTTCTTGCCCGCCGCCTTGGCCTCGACCGGGACCGGCCACTCGCCGGTCAGCGCGCCGGTCAGGTCATCGGCGGGCATCGGCGGCCAGTCGCTGCGCGCCCAGGAGGGGCCGTTGGCGTCAGCCTTCACGTCCAGCTCGGCATCGCCCATCTGGCGGAAGAACTCGGCCCAGGCGGCATCCACCGCGTTCGGGTCATTGGCGTACTGGGCGTAAAGCTGCTCCAGATACTCCGCATTGTGCCCCTGCATGAATGAGGAGGCGTGGAAGAGGTCGTTGGGGCTTTGGTCGGTCATTTTGGTGCCTCTTGCGGGTTGGGACCGTATTCGTTCTGGCCTTAGGCCACTCCCTGCAGGGTGGTGCGCGGGAGTTTCAAATGGATGAAGGGGCCGCAGAACCTTGCGGCCAATCCGGCGGGGCGCGCCGTCTTGGCGGCAAGGTCCCTCAATGAAAGAGCTGCCTTGGCAGGAGGGGATGCCCGGCGGAGACCGCCGGGCATTGTCCGCTTTGTGGTATGCAAAGCGGAAAGCTGCATTACTTGCCGATCGCTTTCAGAACCGCTTCGCCCAGGCCGGCCGGGCTTTCGGCGACCACGATGCCTGCGGATTTCATCGCTTCGATCTTGTCCTCGGCGCCGCCCTTGCCGCCGGCGACAATCGCGCCCGCGTGGCCCATGCGGCGGCCCGGAGGGGCGGTGCGGCCGGCGATGAAGCCGGCAACCGGCTTCTTGCGGCCCTTCTTGGCCTCGTCGGCCAGGAACTGTGCTGCTTCTTCTTCGGCGGAGCCGCCGATTTCGCCGATCATGATGATGCTCTCGGTCTCGTCATCGGCCAGGAACCATTCCAGCACGTCGATGTGCTCGGTGCCCTTGATCGGGTCGCCGCCGATGCCCACGCAGGTGGACTGGCCCAGGCCAACGTCGGTTGTCTGTTTCACGGCCTCGTAGGTAAGCGTGCCGGAGCGCGATACAACCCCGACGGTGCCGCGCTTGTGGATGTGGCCGGGCATGATGCCGATCTTGCAGGCGTCCGGGGTGATCACGCCGGGGCAGTTCGGGCCGATCAGCACCGACTTGGAGTTCTCCAGCGCCCGTTTCACCTTCATCATGTCCAGCACCGGGATGCCTTCGGTGATCGCCACGATCACTTCCATCTCGGCGTCGATCGCCTCCAGGATCGAGTCGGCGGCAAACGGCGGCGGCACGTAGATGACGGAGGCGTTGGCCTCGGTCACGTGCTTGGCTTCATGCACGGAGTTGAAGACCGGCAGGTTCAGGTGGGTCTGGCCGCCTTTGCCGGGGGTCACGCCGCCGACCATCTTGGTGCCATAGGCGATGGCCTGCTCGGAGTGGAAAGTGCCCTGCGAGCCGGTGAAGCCCTGACAGATAACCTTGGTGTTTTCGTCGATGAGGACTGCCATGTTGTCGGTTCCTTCAAGCGGTATGTGTCTGTTGGTTCTGTGGGGTGGCCAAAGCGCGGCCGTCGAAGCGGATTTTTTCGAGGGTGGCCCGCCCCAAGACCACACTGGGAAGTATTCGGAAGCCGCCGCGGAACTCGTAGATCCCGCGGCGGAGTTTCTGGCGGACCAGCGGCCAGCCCTTGGGCCGGTGGCGGGCCGGGCCGATGGCGTGCTCGTCCGGGGCCTCGTTGCCCTGTTCGGCAAGCGCGGGCTGGACCTGGTAGACCTTGATGCCGCGCGCAGGCAGCGAGGCGTCAAAGTTGAACAGGAGGTTGTCCAGCGTGATTTCGAACGGGCGGCTGTCCAGCAGGTGCTGCGCCGCCCGGCGGGAGATCACATAGGCCGCACCGCCTGCATGGCGGGACAGCAGCTGGCGCACCTCGCGGCCCAGATGGGAAAAGCCGCCCTTGCCAAGCGCCACCTGCAGCTTGCGGCTGCGCCAGCGCTCGAATTTGACGATGCCGGCATCCGCAGGCCACCAGGACAGATCCGCCAGCCAGGCGCCGGTATCGGGCGACAGGAAGACGTCATCCTCCAGGATCAGCGCCGCACCGGCGTCTGACGCCAGAAATGCCTCCCAGGCCTTGGCATGGCTGAGGGTGCAGGCCATGTCCTTGGTCTGGAAGTAGCCCCAGTTGCCCTCGGGGCTGCACTGCTTGAGCATCTCCTCGCGGCTGACCTGGGTACTGTCCACCGCGTCCACCCGCGTGGCCGTGAGCCCGGCCTGATCCAGCTCCCGCTGCATCAGCTCCGCCCGGCCCGTGGCCTGCCGCAAGCCTATGAGGTAGACAGCCGCCTTCACCGGATCAGGCCCTTAGCCCTTTACCGCCTTCACGATCTTCTCGGCGCCGTCCTTGAGGTCGTCGGCGGCGATCACGTCGAGGCCGGAGGTGTTGATGATCTCCTTGCCCTTCTCGACGTTGGTGCCCTCGAGGCGGACCACCAGCGGCACCTTCAGGCCGACTTCCTTGACCGCGGCAACCACGCCCTCGGCGATCACGTCGCAGCGCATGATGCCGCCGAAGATGTTGACCAGGATGCCTTTGACGTTTTCGTCCGAGGTGATGATCTTGAACGCCTCGGTCACCTTCTCCTTGGTGGCGCCGCCGCCCACGTCGAGGAAGTTGGCAGGCTCCGCGCCGTAGAGCTTGATGATGTCCATGGTGGCCATCGCCAGGCCCGCGCCGTTCACCATGCAGCCGATCTCGCCGTCCAGCGCGATGTAGTTCAGGTCGTACTTGGAGGCTTCCAGCTCTTTCGGGTCTTCCTCGGTGGTGTCGCGCAGCTCGGCCACGTCGGGGTGGCGGTAGACCGCGTTGCCGTCAAAGCCGACCTTGGCGTCCAGCACCTTGAGGTTGCCGTCGTCGCCGATGATCAGCGGGTTGATCTCCAGCATCTCCATGTCCTTCTCGACGAAGGCCTTGTAGAGCTGGCCCATCAGCTTGACGCACTGCTTGACCTGGGCGCCTTCGAGGCCCAGCGAAAACGCGATGCGGCGGCCGTGGTAGGGTTGGTAGCCGGTGGCTGGGTCAACGGAGAAGGACAGGATCTTTTCCGGGGTGGCGGCGGCCACTTCCTCGATGTCCATGCCGCCCTCGGTGGAGCAGACAAAGGAGATGCGCGAGGTCTGGCGGTCCACCAGCAGCGCCAGGTACAGCTCGGTTTTGATGCCGGAGCCGGCCTCGATGTAGATGCGGTTCACCTGCTTGCCCGCCGGGCCGGTCTGATGGGTGACCAGGGTGCGGCCCAGCATCTTCTTGGCTTCCTCGGCGGCTTCCTCCACCGATTTGGTCAGGCGCACGCCGCCTTTCTCGCCGGCATCCGCTTCCTTGAAGGAGCCCTTGCCGCGGCCGCCCGCGTGGATCTGCGCCTTGACCACCCAGAGCGGGCCATCGAGTTCACCGGCGGCGGTTTTGGCTTCCTCGGCCTTCAGCACCACGCGTCCGTCGGACACCGGGGCACCGTAGCTGCGAAGAAGGGCTTTGGCCTGATATTCGTGGATGTTCATCTGAAACTGTCCCGTCTGGCTGCAATTGTCTGTCGTTCAATAGGCCGTGTTAAAGCCAAGTGTTAAAGGCTTATTTGACGGGAAGCAGGGAAATGGGGAAGATTTTCAAGTTTTGTGATCACAGGTTTTGGGGGTGTGATCACAATTTACCGGAGGCTTAACGGCGGTGATTCGAGGCTGACCCCAAGGGCTGCGCCCGCCGCATCATAGGCCAAAAGCGTCAGCCGCAGGAACCGCGGCAAAAGAAAAGGGCCCGCCTGAAGCGGACCCCGTTTGCAGTGCGTGGTGCTGCAGCGCTTAGGCCAGCGACGCGTCGATGCCCTTGCAGGCCTCGACCAGGCCCTTCACCGCGTTGACCGAGTTGTCGAACATGGTCTGCTCTTCTTCGGTCAGCTGGATGTCGACGATCTTCTCGATGCCGCCGGCGCCGATCACGGTGGGAACGCCCACATACATGTCCTTGACGCCGATCTCGCCGGTGCAATAGGCGGCGCAGGGCAGCACGCGCTTCTGATCTTTCAGATAGGCCTCGGCCATTTCGATGGCGCTGGTGGCCGGCGCATAGAAGGCGGAGCCGGTTTTCAGCAGGCCGACGATTTCGGCGCCGCCGTCACGGGTGCGCTGCACGATGGCGTCCAGGCGCTCCTGGGTGGTCCAGCCCATCTTGACCAGGTCGGGCAGCGGGATGCCCGCGACGGTGGAGTAGCGCACCGACGGCACCATGGTGTCGCCGTGGCCGCCCAGCACGAATGCGGTGACGTCTTTCATGGAGACGCCGAACTCCTCGGCCAGGAAGTGGCGGAAGCGGGCGGAGTCCAGCACGCCGGCCATGCCGCAGACCTTGTTGTGGGGCAGGCCGGAGAATTCGCGCAGCGCCCAGACCATCGCGTCCAGCGGGTTGGTGATGCAGATCACGAAAGCGTTCGGCGCGTGGTCGCGGATGCCTTCACCCACGGATTTCATCACCTTGAGGTTGATGCCCAGCAGGTCGTCGCGGCTCATGCCCGGCTTGCGCGGCACGCCGGCGGTCACGATGCAGACGTCGGCGCCTGCGATGTCCTCATAGGACTGGGTGCCCTTGAGGGAGGCGTCGAAACCTTCCGAGGGACCGGATTCTGCGATGTCCAGCGCCTTGCCTTCGGGGATGCCTTCGGCGATGTCAAAGAGAACAACGTCGCCCAGTTCCTTGAGGGCTGCGAGGTGCGCGAGGGTGCCGCCGATCTGACCTGCGCCGATGAGGGCGATTTTGGGTCGTGCCATTGGTAAATGTCTCCGGTCCGGTTGAAATTTCCTGATGCCTACGGCCTATCCGCCCCCCGTGCAAGGGTTCTGCGCTGCGGCATAGGGTGCGGTATACTTGCGTATGCCGCAGTGATACCGCTAAACGGTCTTTAATTCAGGGCTTTCAGGAGCGGGCAATGGCGGCATTTGATGCGATGTTTTTCGTTTTTGCCATTCCTGCGGTCGTTTTTGCGGGCGTCTCCAAGGGCGGGTTCGGTTCCGGCGCGGCCTTTGCCTCGGCGGCGATTCTGGCGCTGGTGCTGGAGCCTGGAATGGCGCTGGCGCTGATGCTGCCCTTGCTGATGCTGATCGACGTGGCCACGCTGAAACCCTATTGGGGGCGCTGGAACATGGGGGCCGCGCTGCTGCTGATCGCGGGCGGGCTGCCGGGGGTGGCGCTGGGGGCGTGGCTCTATACCTCGGTGGACGCCGATGCGATGCGGGTGCTGATCGGCGCGGTGGCGGTGGGGTTTGTGCTGTGGCAGCTGCGCGCCCGGCTGGGGCTGCGGACCGTTGCGGCGCGGCCGCTATCGCGGCTTGCGGGGCTCGCCGCCGGGCTGGCGGTGGGCTTCACCAGTTTTGTCAGCCATGCGGGCGGGCCGCCGGCCGCGGTCTATCTCCTCAGCCTCAAGTTGCGAAAGACCGAGTATCAGGCCAGCACGGTTCTGATTTTCTGGGCAATCAACATCGCCAAGGCGGTGCCCTATGCGGGGCTTGGGCTGTTCACACGTGAAACCCTGATGCTTGATCTGATGCTGGCGCCCTTTGCCCTGCTCGGGGCCTGGCTGGGCGTGAAGCTGCATCACGGCATTCCAGAGCGCTGGTTCTTTGCGCTGACCTATGTGCTGCTCATGGTGACCGGCAGCAAGCTGATCTGGGACGGGCTGGCCTGAAGCCCCCTTCGGGCGCAACCCGCCGTGGCGTCTCCGGCCACTGTAACCGCGGCCTGGAAACCTGCCTCAATAACTGCTCAGACGTCGCTGTCTGTGTTTGGCAGTGCTTCTGCGAGCACTTCGTAGGACTGGCCGGAGGCGACCAGGCAGGTCATGCCGTTGGGCGTGGTCACGGTGATGGTCCAGCTGCCGGTCTCGTCCGAGGCAAAGGTCTCCATCACCAGGCCCTGCTGGCCCATGCCGATGCTCTGGCGGCTTTCGCCGTATTTCTCGGCCAGGCGTTTCACCACAGTGTCGCGCGGGGCGCAGTTGCGGCTTTGCGCGGCGGCGGGGGCCGCGGCCAGGGTCAGGGCGGCCAGGATGGCCGGCAGTGCAAGTGTTGTCCTTTTCATCTCGTTTTACCCTTTCCGGAACGGCCGGACAGGGCAGGGTGCCGGATGGCAGCCCCCGTATCCCTGAGCGGGCCGGTGTGTGACGCAATACATGATGCAGGCCGCATGCCTGCGGGCAGCAGGGGCGGCCTGAGGAGGCGGCGGAGGTCCTGTGCCTTGGTACCCTCCACTGTGCCTGTCAGGTGCTGATAAGTGGTTAACCCTAAGTGCGCCCCAAAAGCACGCGCGTTTTCAAGGGTTTGCTGTAATTGCGGGGAAAGTTACGCTGCGCTGCGGCGGAATTGTGCTTGAAAGTATACAATCGAATCTGTACCGCTTTACGCAATAAAATAACTTTTGGAGAGCTTGCATGGACCCGCGCGCGCGCCCTTACCGTTCGGTTTTGTATATTCCCGGTTCCAAGCCGCGCGCGCTGGAAAAGGCCAAAACCCTGCCGGTGGACGCGGTGATCTTTGACCTGGAAGACGCGGTGTCGGTGGATGAAAAGCCCAATGCCCGCGCGACCTTGGCGCAAGCGCTGGAGGCAGGCGGCTTTGGCGCGCGGATGAGGATCGTGCGGATCAACGGGCTGGATACCGAATGGGGCCGCGAGGACGCCATCGCGGCGGCCAGGATGGATTGCGACGCGATTCTGCTGCCCAAGGTGAACGCGCCGGAAGATCTGGACGCGCTGGCGGAGATCACCGGGGACATCCCGCTGTGGGCGATGATGGAGACCCCGCGAGGAATGCTGAATGCCGCCGCCATTGCTGCGCACCCCAAGCTGCAGGGCATGGTGATGGGCACCAATGACCTGGCCAAGGAGCTGCAGACCCGCTACCGGCCTGACCGGATGCCGATGATGGCGGGGCTGGGCCTGTGCCTGCTGGCGGCCAAGGCCGAGGGGCTGGTGATCATTGATGGTGTTTACAACGCCTTCAAGGACGCCGAAGGCCTGGCAACCGAATGCGCGCAAGGCCGCGACATGGGCTTTGACGGAAAGACCCTGATCCACCCGGCGCAGGTGGAGGTGGCCAATGCCGCCTTTGCCCCGACCGAGCGCGAGATCGACACCTCCCGCCGCCAGATTGCCGCATTTGAAGAGGCGCAGGCCGCAGGGCAGGGTGTTGCCGTGGTCGATGGCAAGATAGTCGAGAACCTGCACGTCGTGACGGCGCGTGAGATCCTGGCAAAAGCGGATGCAATCGCCGCGCTTTCCGCCTAGCTGTTAACCCGGTTAACAGCATTGGGAGACTGATATGGCGCTTTTGATCCTGGGACTTCTGTTGTGGTGGGGCGGCCACCTGTTCAAACGGCTGGCGCCGGACATGCGCGCCTCGATGGGCAATGGCGGGCGCGGCCTGGTGGCGCTGGTGCTGATTGCCGGCGTGGTGCTGATGGTGCTGGGCTACCGCGGCATGGAGTTCATCCACGTCTGGGCGCCGCCGTCCTTCATGGTGCACATCAACAACCTGATGGTGCTGATCGCGATCTGGATGATGAGCCCGGCGCCCAAGAAAGGCGCGCTGCTGAACGGCATGCGGCATCCGATGCTGGCGGGCTTCAAGCTGTGGGCCGTGGCGCATCTGCTGGTCAATGGCGATCTGGCCTCGATCATCCTGTTCGGCGGCCTGCTGGCCTGGGCAGTGGCTGAGGTTATCGTGATCAACCGCTCCGAACCGGAGTGGCAGCCGGGTCCCAAGGGCACCATCGCCAAGGATGCGATGTTCTTTGCCGCTTCGATTGTTCTGTTGGGGGTGATCGGCTACGTCCACGGGATGATCGGGCCGTCGCCCTTTCCGGGATAGGCCCTGAGCAGGATAGGAAGCCATGAAACTGTACCGATTTTTGTCCGAAGACGACACCTCTGCCTTCTGCCACAAGGTGACCGATGCGCTGAACAAGGGCTGGGAGCTGCACGGCAGCCCGACCCAGGCCTTTGATCCAGTCAAGGGGATCATGCGCTGCGGCCAGGCGGTGGTGAAGGAAGTGGATGGAACCTACACCCCTGAGACCAAACTGGGAGAACACTGATGGCCAAGACCAATCCGGGCCGGTTTTTCGAAGACTACACCGTTGGCGAGGTGATCCGCCACGCGGTGCCCCGCACGGTGTCGGGCGGCGAGCGGGCGCTGTACCATGCGCTCTACCCGGCGCGCCACGCGCTTTATTCTTCGGATGAATTTGCCCGGGCCTCTGGTCTGCCCTCGGCGCCGCTGGATGATCTGGCGGCCTTCCACGTGGTGTTCGGCAAGACAGTGCCGGACATCTCTTTGAACGCGCTGGCGAACCTCGGCTATGCCGAGGGCCGCTGGCTGCTGCCGGTCTATCCCGGCGACACGCTGCGGTCCGAGTCCGAGGTGATCGGCCTCAAGCAGAACTCCAACGGCAAGTCCGGCGTGGTCTATGTGCGCACCCGCGGTCTGAACCAGCGCGATGAATGCGTGATGGAATACGTGCGCTGGGTGATGGTGCGCAAACGCGATCTGGATGCGCCGGCGCCGGAGACGGTGATCCCGGAGCTGAACAAGGTGATCCCGGCGGAGCAACTGGCGGTCCCTGCGGGGCTGGATTTCAGCAACTACGATTTCACCCTGGCCGGCGAGCCGCACCGCTGGGGTGACTATGAGGTGGGTGAGACCATCGACCATGTGGACGGAGTCACTATCGAGGAAGCCGAGCACATGATGGCGACCCGCCTGTGGCAGAACACCGCCAAGGTGCATTTCGACAATACCGCGCGCCCCGATGGCACCCGGCTGATCTATGGCGGCCATGTGATCTCGATGGCGCGGACGCTGAGCTTCAATGGCCTCGCCAATGCGCAGATGATCGTCGGCCTGAACGGCGGGGCGCATGCCAACCCCTGCCTGTCCGGCCTGACGGTGCGGGCCTGGTCGGAGGTGCTGGACAAGGCGGATACGTCCGCACCGGGGGTTGGCGCAATCCGGCTGCGGCTGGTGGCCACCAAGGGCGGCGAGCCGTTCCAGCTGAAGGGCGAGGACGGCAAGTACCTGCCGGATGTGCTGCTGGATCTGGATTACTGGGCGCTGATGCCGAAGTGACCGGGCAGGGGGCTTTGCCCCCTCGCGCCGCTGGCGCTCACCCCCAGGATACTTTCAGCCAGAAGAACAGGGGGCTGGCAGAAATGTGATGACCCTTGGTGCGATTGCCGCTTAAGCTGACGCCATGCGGGTTTTGCAGCTTCTGGTATTCTCCATGCTCTCCCTCTGGCCGCTGCGCACGGCGGCCTGCGATCTGGCATTGGTGCTGGCGGTGGATGTCTCCGGCTCGGTCGATGCCGATGAGTACCGCATTCAGATGGACGGGCTGGCGGCGGGGCTGCGCGACGGGGTGGTGTCCGAGGCGCTGGTCAAGGCCCGCGCCCAGGTGCTGCTGATGCAGTGGTCCGGGGAGTCGCGCCAGGAAGTGTCGCTGCCCTGGGTGGAGGTTCGGACGTTCGCTGATGTCGAGGCGCTGGCGCAGCGGATCGAGCAGGCGCCGCGGCCCTGGCGCAATTACTCAACCGCCGTGGGGGAGGCGCTGTTCCTGGCATTGGAGCAGTTTCCGGCAGTGGCGCATTGCAAGCGCCGGGTGATTGACGTCTCCGGCGACGGGTTCTCCAACGAGGGGGTCGAGCCGCGGGCGGCACATGCGGCCCTGGCGGCGGCCAATGTGACAGTGAATGCCATCGCCATCGAGCAGAGCGAGCCGGATCTGACCGCTTATTTCTTCGAGAATGTGATCCGCGGCGAGGGGGCCTTTGTGGTCTCTGCCGCGAGCTTTGCCGACTACCCGTCGCGCATTCGCAAGAAGCTGGTGCGGGAGGTTGCACGGCAGACCGCGGCGCTGCCTGCGGGCGCGGGGAGGGCGGTTGTGTCTTTGCAGTGATTTGCAGAAGGGGCCCTGATTCTGCAAAAAATTTTCAACCGGCAGATTTGTGATCACTAATTATTTGCTGTGATCACAAGCCGTGGCGTTTTAGCGCCAACAGGCCAGAAACCTGCCGTTTTTAACCGTTCCTTCGGGTGACACGCCGTAAAAATCGGCTAAAACGTCGTCAGCCAACCTGAAAAGGAGCCAACATGGCCGATGTCAATCGGGGCAACCGCCCGCTTTCGCCGCATTTGCAGGTCTACCGCCCGCAGCTGACCTCCGTGACGTCGATCCTCACGCGGATCACCGGCAACGCGCTGATCGTCTCGGCGCTTCTGATCGCCTGGTGGTTCCTGGCCGCCGCAACCTCGCCCGAATACTTCGCCACCGCCAACGGTCTGCTGACCAGCTGGTTCGGCGATCTGGTGATGACCCTGTCGGTGCTGGGCCTGTGGTATCACACGCTGGCCGGCATCCGGCACCTGATCTGGGACAACGGCTATATGCTGGACCTGGAGCAGGCCGAGAAGCTGGGCTGGATTGTCGTGATCGGCTCGGCGGTTCTGACCGTACTCACCATTATCATCGTCTAAGCTGAGGACACACGCGATGCGATATCTGACTGACCGCAAGCGCGCCGTTGGCATGGGCGCAGCAAAATCCGGAACCAGCCACCACTGGTCGATGCAGGTGAGTTCCATTGCCCTGCTGATCCTGGTGCCGCTGTTTGTTTTCACCTTTGGCTCGGCGCTGGGCGGCTCTTATGAAGAGATCACTGCCTATTACTCCCGCCCGTTCCCGGCGCTCGTGGCGGCGCTGACCATCTGGGTCGGCATGATGCACTTCAAATCCGGTGCTCAGATCATGATCGAGGACTATGTCCACGGCTTCAAAGGCCGCCTGACGATCATCCTGGTCAACTGCCTGTCCTATGCCGTCGCCGTGACCAGCGCCTATGCGCTGATCCGCCTGGCCCTGTAACGCTCCGAGGTCTTTTTCAATGGCTGCTTACGAATACGAAACACATGAATATGACGTGGTCGTGGTTGGCGCCGGCGGGGCTGGCCTCCGCGCGACGCTGGGCATGGCTGAGCAGGGGCTGCGCACCGCTTGCGTGACCAAGGTGTTCCCGACCCGCTCCCACACCGTGGCGGCGCAGGGCGGCATCGCCGCGTCCCTGGGCAACATGGGCCCGGACAGCTGGCAGTGGCACATGTATGACACCGTCAAGGGTTCCGACTGGCTGGGCGACACCGACGCGATGGAATACCTCGCGCGCGAAGCGCCCAAGGCGGTGTACGAACTGGAGCACTACGGCGTGCCGTTCTCGCGCACCGAGGAAGGCAAGATCTATCAGCGCCCGTTCGGCGGCCACACCACCGAATTCGGCGAAGGCCCCGCAGTGCAGCGCACCTGTGCCGCCGCCGACCGCACCGGCCACGCGATCCTGCACACGCTCTATGGCCAGTCGCTCAAGAACAATGCGGAATTCTATATCGAGTATTTCGCCATCGATCTGATCATGTCCGACGACGGGCAGTGCCAGGGCGTTGTATGCTGGAAGCTGGATGACGGCACCATGCATGTCTTCAACGCCAAGATGGTGGTGCTGGCGACCGGCGGGTATGGCCGGGCCTATTTCTCGGCCACCTCGGCGCATACCTGCACCGGCGACGGCGGCGGTATGGTAGCGCGCGCAGGGCTGGCGCTGCAGGACATGGAGTTCGTGCAGTTCCACCCGACCGGCATCTACGGCTCCGGTTGCCTGATCACCGAAGGCGCGCGGGGCGAGGGCGGCTACCTGACGAACTCCGAAGGCGAACGCTTCATGGAGCGCTATGCGCCCCAGTACAAGGACCTGGCGCCGCGCGACTATGTCTCGCGCTCCATGACCATGGAGATCCGTGAGGGCCGCGGCGTGGGCGCCGAGGGCGACCATATCCACCTGAACCTCAGCCACCTGCCGGCCGAGGCGCTGGCGGAGCGGCTGCCGGGCATTTCCGAGAGCGCCAAGATTTTTGCCGGCGTGGATGTCACCAAGGAGCCGATCCCGGTTCTGCCGACCGTGCACTACAACATGGGCGGCATCCCGACCAACTACTGGGGCGAGGTGCTGAACCCGACCGCGGACGATCCGACTGCTGTGGTGCCGGGCCTGATGGCCGTGGGCGAGGCCGGCTGCGCCTCGGTGCATGGCGCCAACCGGCTTGGCTCCAACTCGCTGATCGACCTGGTGGTCTTTGGCCGTGCCTCCGCCATCCGGGCGGGCAAGGTTGTGGACGCGGATGCGGCGAACCCGGTGCTGAACCAGGCCTCCGTCGACAAGGCGTTTGACCGTTTCGATACCCTGCGCAACGCCAATGGCGGCATCCCGACCGCGGATCTGCGCCTGGAAATGCAGAAGTGCATGCAGGCAGACGCGGCGGTGTTCCGCACCTCCAAGACCATGGCGGAAGGCGTCGAGAAGATGACCGCGATTGCGGCCAAGCTGGATGACCTGAAGGTGACCGACCGCTCGCTGGTCTGGAACTCCGACCTGATGGAGACGCTGGAACTGACCAACCTGATGCCGAACGCGCTGGCCACCATCGTTGGCGCCGAGGCGCGCAAGGAAAGCCGCGGTGCGCATGCGCATGAGGACTTTACTGAGCGTGACGACGAGAACTGGCGCGTCCACACCGTCTCCCGCGTGGAGGGCAACAAAGTTGAGCTCAGCTACCGTCCGGTGGTGGTCGATCCGCTGACCACCGAGGATGAAGGCGGCATCAGCCTCAAGAAAATCGCGCCCAAGGCGCGGACGTTCTAAGGAGACAGACAATGGTTCAATTCAGCCTCCCGAAGAACTCCAAGATCACCACCGGCAAGACCTGGCCCAAGCCGGAGGGCGCCAGCAATGTGCGCAAATTCAAGATCTACCGCTGGAACCCGGACGACGGAAAAAACCCGCAGGTCGACACCTATTTCGTCGATATGGACAGCTGCGGCCCGATGGTTCTGGACGCGCTGATCAAGATCAAGAACGAGATCGACCCGACCCTGACCTTCCGCCGCTCCTGCCGCGAGGGGATCTGCGGCTCCTGCGCGATGAACATCGATGGCATCAACACGCTGGCCTGTATCTACGGCATGGATGAGATCAAGGGCGATGTGGCGATTTACCCGCTGCCGCATATGCCGGTGGTCAAGGACCTGATCCCGGACCTGACGCATTTCTATGCCCAGCACGCCTCGATCATGCCGTGGCTGGAGACCAAGACCAACCGCCCGGCCAAGGAGTGGAAGCAGTCCATCGAGGACCGCAAGAAGCTCGATGGCCTCTATGAATGCGTGATGTGCGCATCCTGCTCGACCTCCTGCCCGAGCTACTGGTGGAACGGCGACCGCTACCTTGGCCCGGCCGCGCTGCTGCATGCCTACCGCTGGATCATCGACAGCCGCGATGAGGCAACGGGTGAGCGCCTGGACCAGCTGGAAGATCCGTTCAAACTGTACCGCTGCCACACCATCATGAACTGCGCCAAGACTTGCCCCAAGGGCCTGAACCCGGCCAAGGCGATTGCGCATATCAAGAAGATGATGGTGGAGCGCACCGTCTGACAGGCACTGCCGGATCCGCAAGGATCCGCCGCCCTGCGGCGATGAAAATTGCATGGCCCCCGGTTTCCTGCGAAACCGGGGGCATGTTTTTGGCAGGTATTGGAATTCGGGCATGAAACTCCTGGGAATTGCCTTGGGCGCGCTGACTGCCCTGGCGGGCTGCATGACGGCCACCGACCACGACCGCATCGGCGCCCAGCTGGCGGCAACCGATGCCAAGATCCCCGGCTGTGCCGGCGCCGCGGGCATTACCGGCCAATACCGGGTGCGCACGGAGTTTCTGGGCCACGGGGCAGGGGCGACGGTGCTGCGCACTGTGCAGCCGGGGCCGAACGTGACCGAGGCGCAGGCGGCACAGGCGACGTCCTGCATCAACACCTGACGCATTCCGGTTGAGCTGCTGCTACGGCGGCCCTAGGCTGCCCCGATGCAACCGCATGTTTTTGCCATCCTTTTAGCCGGGTTTGCCGGGCTTTCGATGCCGCTGGGCGGGTTTCTTGCCTGGTGCGAGCATATCCGCAACCCGCTGCTGCGCGACGAGGTGCTGCACGCCATCGCGGCGTTCGGCGGCGGTGCGCTCACTTCCGCGGTGGCGCTGGTGCTGGTGCCGGAGGCGGCCGAGGCGCTGCCACCCGTGCTGGCGGTGCTGCTGTTCGCGGCAGGCGGCGGCGTGTTTTACCTGGCCGATACGCTGCTGCAGAAACGCGGCGGCAGCGGCGCGCTGCTGCTGGCGATGCTGCTGGACTACCTGCCCGAAGCGATGGCGCTGGGCGCGATGCTGGTGGCCGAAGCTGCCACCGCCAAGCTGCTGGCGCTGATGATCTTTTTGCAGAACCTGCCGGAGGGATTTGCCGCCTTCCGCGAGGTTTGGAGCGGCGACAGCCCGGCCTGGCACGTGCTGCTGGCGTTCCTGGGGCTGGCGGCTTTGGGACCGGCCTGCGCCCTGGCGGGGCTGATTTGGCTGGCAGAGGCCCATGCGGTGCTGGGCGCAATCATGATCTTTGCGGCGGGCGGCATCCTCTATCTGCTGTTTCAGGACATCGCGCCCAAGGCCCATTCCAGCCGCAGCAGCGTGCCCGCACTGGGCGCGGTTGCAGGCTTTGCCCTGGGCCTTGCCGGGCACTTGCTGACCATGTGACGCGCACCTTTGGTTACTGCATTGCAGCAAGTGCATGGCGTCCTTGCAGAAACGGCGGCTGTGCCTAGGGCGGGCAGGGGGTAGTTTGGCCCTTGAGGGAGGATCGTGCCAGACTATGGAGGCAATCCGATGAACCCGGTGAATTTGCAGCAGGACCCGAAAGACCAGGCCCGGCAGGCCGCGCTGGAGGTGCTGGAGCAGGCCTTTGCCTATTACACCCCGGAGCCGCTGCCCGCGGCGGCAGAAGCTGAAGCCGTGGACGGCGTGGTCGAATATTACCAGGCTGCCTGAGAGGCGGCTTGACAGGGGCAAACGGCTAACCGGTTGAGCCGGGGGCGGCAGCGGCGTAGACAGGGGCATGCCTGTTTTGCTGCTTCTCCTGCTGGGTGGTGTGATCGCCTACTTCCTGTGGCGCCGCCACGCCACCAGCCTGACCCGCAACTGCCGCTGGCGCCAGCAGCGCGCCCAAGGCCAGTGGCGCTGCAGCTATTGCGGCGCCGCGGAACCGGGCGAGACCGCCCCGCGCATCTGCCGCAACCCGCAGCGCAAGCGGTAACGGGGCACTCCCGCGCCCGCAGGCGCCCCGGCTGCGCCGGAGCCCCTTCCGTGCGGCCTTGGGGGGGGGGGGGGGGGGGGGGGGGGGGGGGGGGGGGGG
>NZ_JBHUPT010000008.1:0-23321 GCF_049056525.1 Leisingera coralii
CGCCGGGGCGCGGTGCCGGGCCCAACTGCGGGAAGCCTTTTCAAAGGCGCCGGAGCAGGCGGGAGGCTTTCGTTCTGCGCACGGCTAACCCACGAAAAATAATGCTTGAAATACTCATCTCTTTGCCCGATACGGGCGGCCAAGACGCCAACGCACGCGCCTCTGTCGAAAGGGGTCACTCCCCTAAGGTTACGTAGCGACGGTAACGTCTCTGACTGAACTGAGCGGTCATATATGGCCGGGTCTTTTGGAGATGACCATGAACGTACACGTAGCCGGGCAAACCGCTCGCGATCCCGTATCTGTTTCCTGCCACCTGAAGTACATTGCGCAAGCCCGCTTCGACCGGCCGACTCTGGTCATCGACAGTCAGGCGGTGGCCCGCCAGTATCAGGCGCTGGACCGCGGCCTGGGCCGTGCCCGCATCCACTATGCCGTCAAGGCCAACCCGGCACCGGAAGTGCTGGAAACCCTGGTGCGCCTGGGCTCCAACTTCGACGCTGCCAGCCGCGCCGAGATCGAGATGTGCCTGGCGGCCGGCGCGCGTGCCGAACAGATCACCTTCGGCAACACCATCAAACGTCCCTCCGACATTGCCTTTGCCCACGGCATCGGCATCACCCATTTTGCCGCCGACGCCCAGGAAGAGCTGGAAAAGCTGGCGGAATTCGCACCGGGTGCGCATGTCTGCCTGCGGGTGATCGTCGAGGCGTCGGGCGCCGACTGGCCGCTCAGCCGCAAGTTCGGCTCGTCGGCTTCGATGGCGCTGGGCCTGATGGATGCTGCCGCCGGAATGGGCCTCACCGTGCATGGCCTGTCGTTCCACGTCGGCTCGCAAACCCGCGACCCGCTGATGTGGGCGCCGGTGCTGGACCAGGTGGCAGAGGTCTGGAGCGCAGGCCGCGCGGCTGGCCACGACCTGAAGCTGGTGAACATCGGCGGCGGTTTCCCGGCCTCCTACAAGACCGAGGTGATGGGCGCCGAGGACTATGCCCGCGCGGTCATGGAGCAGGTGAATGCGCGCTTCCCCGATGCCGCCGAAGTGATGGCAGAACCGGGCCGCGGCCTGGTTGCCGAAGCCGGCGCGATTGCGGCCGAGGTGCTGCTGGTCTCCCGCAAGCATGCGGATGACATGTTCCGCTGGGTGTACCTGGACATCGGCAAGTTCTCCGGCCTGGCCGAAACCATGGACGAGGCGATCCGCTACCGGATCACCACAAGCCGCGATCACGAGCCGACCGGCCCCTGCGTGCTGGCCGGCCCGTCCTGCGACAGCGCCGATGTGCTGTATGAAAAGCAGCTGGTGCAGCTGCCGCTGGGCCTGAAGGCGGGCGACCGCGTGGTGATCCACTCCTGCGGGGCATACACCTCGACCTATGCTTCGGTCGGCTTCAACGGCTTCCCGCCGCTGGACGTGGTGGTGATCTGACCTCCGCCGTCTGGCAGTTGTGATCCGAACCGGCCGCCGCAGGGCTTGAAACCCCGCGGCGTTGCCGTCTTGATGGGGCAAACGAACAGGAAGGTTTGCCCCATGACCATCACCCCCGAAGCTCCCGCCGACGCGGAGGCCCGCCGCGCCGTCAAGCCGGTGATCTGCTACCCCAATGAAACCCTGCCGGTCCCGGATCTGCCGCTGTACCACCAGGCGCGGCAGGGGGCCGTGAAAACCGGCGAAGTGCTGGCACAGCCCCGCGATGCCGCCTGTTTCGAGGTGCCCGCCGGGCATTTCTTCCGGATCACCTCTGTGGAGGGGCCGCAGGTGGGCGATTTGAACCTGTGGAACAGGAACGACCTCAGCGAGCGGTTCTATTCCGGCAAGACCCGCGCCCTGCACGGCACCCACATCACGGCGGGAGAGCGGATGTGGACCAGCTTTCCGCACATGCGCCCGATGGCAACCATCACCGAAGACACCCTGGGCTGGTACGGTATCGACGAATACGGCGGCTCGGTGCATGACGTGATCGGAACCCGCTGCGACCCCTACACCGGCAACCTGCTGGCGGGCAGCCAGTATCACCACTGCTGCCATTCCAACCTGACCCGGGCGCTGGCGGATCACCTGGGGGTGCCGCTGGCGGAGGCGGAGCCGCATGTGCATGATGTGCTCAATGTCTTCATGTGCACCGGTTTCACCCGCGATACCGGCCAGTATTTCATGAAGGCGAGCCCGGTGCGGCCTGGTGATTACCTGGAGTTCTTTGCCGAGATCGACCTGTTGGGCGCCCTCAGTGCCTGCCCCGGCGGGGATTGCTCGGCGGAGCATTCCAGCGATACGGCAGCCTGCTATCCGCTGCTGGTCGAGATATTTGCCCCGGCAAAAGGCGCGCTTGGCGATTGGCAAAGCCCGCCGCGCAATGGCTATGACCGCAGTCATGGCCGCGGCTGAACCAAGAAATCGCGCATCTGATTTCTTTCAAAGCGACAATTTTGGCGTCAAATCTTCAAAACGCAGCTGTGCGCCAATTTGCCTGGAAACTGAAAAAATGCCAATACTCACGGCACATCTCTGCTGATTGAAAACACTACCACCGCGGTAGTCGCGGCACGAATGCCGTTTCATCAAGGTGTGCAAGCCATGCAGGCAGCAAAAAAGGGCAGGGCGAAAGCCGCTGCCCTTACCAATTATGAAACCGGGTCGCGTCAGCTGAACGCGGCTTCCAGTGCAATTTCCACCATATCGCCAAAACTGCGCTCGCGCTGACCGGAGGGCAGCGCCTCACCGGTGCCCAGATGATCGGACACGGTCAGCACTGCCAGCGCCCGGCAATTGTGGCGGGCCGCCAGCGTGTACAGCTCTGCCGCTTCCATCTCCACGCCGAGAATGCCGTGGCGCACCATCTGCTCGTTCAGGTCGGGGCGTTCGTCATAGAACACATCCGAGGAGTAGATGCCGCCGATATGGGTGTCTGCGCCGCGTTTTGCCGCCGCCTGGGCCGCCGCCTGCAACAGGCCCCAATCGGCGCAGGGGGCAAAGTTCAGCTCCCGGAAAATACCGCTGGACGGGCTGTTGAGGGTGGTGGCGGTCATTGCCAGGATCACGTCCCTGACCTTGACCTTGTCCTGCATGCCGCCGCAAGAGCCGATGCGGATCAGCGTTTTGGCGCCAAAGTCCCGGATCAGCTCGTTGGCATAGATCGACAGCGAGGGCATTCCCATGCCGCTGCCCTGGATGCTCACCCGGTGCCCGTTCCACGTGCCGGTGTAGCCCAGCATGCCGCGCACCTCATTGACCAGCTTCGCGTCTTCCAGAAAGGTTTCAGCCGCCCATTTCGCCCGGTAGGGGTCGCCGGGCATCAGAACGGTTTCTGCAATGTCACCTTTTGCGGCGCCAATATGAATGGTCATCGCTCAGCTCCAGCCAGATCAGATTTCCAGATCGGAAATATCCTTGCCGGCGGTCAGCGCGGCATGCACCCAATGCGGTTTGCGGCCGCGCCCGGTCCAGGTTTCTTCGGGATTTTCCGGGTTGCGGTATTTCGGAGCGGCCTTGGTTTTTTTCGTACCCTGGCGCGATGCACTGGCAATCTCATCCAGCGAGAATCCATATTTCGCGGCTGCCTCCTCGGCGGCTTTCAGGGCTTCCTGGCGTTCGCGCAGTTCTGCTTCCTGCAGTGCTTTTTCAACATCGCTTTGAAGCTGCAGAAGCTCTTTTCTGCTCATTGCCGAAAGGTCGAAGGTCATTCTGAACTCCATATATAAAATGACATACCGGAAAACCGGTACGTCATTCCTTATGGACCAAATACCAGACGCGTTTCAGCATCTTTTTTAACGGTTTGCAGAAAACCGCCGGGAAAAAGTCAATTCACTGCAAGTTCAGGTGGTTTCGCCAGGTCGACAATGTCGCTCATAATTGAATTGAGTTCGAAATCCTTGGGCGTGTAAACGCGAGCGACCCCCATGGACTTCAGCTTTTGCGCGTCCTCGTCCGGAATGATGCCGCCGACAATTACCGGAACATGGCCAAGCCCGGCGTCGCGCATGCGGGTCATCATTTCCTCGACCAGCGGCAGGTGGCTGCCCGAGAGGATCGACAGGCCAACCACATGGGCGTCATCCTTCTGCGCCGCTTCCACCAGTTCAGCCGGGGTCATGCGGATGCCGTCATAGGTGATGTCCATGCCGCAGTCGCGGGCGCGGAAGGCGATCTGTTCGGCGCCGTTGGAATGGCCGTCCAGACCCGGCTTGCCGACCACGAACTTGATCCGGCGGCCCAGCACGTCGCTGACCGCGTTGACCGCATCGCGCAGGTCGTCCAGCCCTTCGGTCTTGTTGGAGACAGAGGCCGACACGCCGGTCGGGCCGCGGTAGGTGCCGTGGACCTTACGCATTTCCTCGGCCCATTCGCCGGTGGTGACGCCCGCCTTGGCGGCGGCAATCGAGGGCTCCATGATATTGACGCCGCTTTGTGCGGCTGCCCGCAGGGAAGCGAGCGCCGATTGCACTGCGTCATTGTCACGCTCGCCGCGCCAGGCGTTCAGGCGGCTGATCTGTTCCTGTTCCACCGCCGGGTCGACCACCATGATGCCGCCATCCTCGGTCTGCAGCGGCGAGGGCTCGCCCTCGGTCCACTTGTTGACGCCGACCACCACGGTCTCGTTCTTCTCGATCCGGTTCAGGCGTTCGGCGTTGGAGTCCACCAGGCGGCCCTTCATGTACTCGATCGAGGCCACCGCGCCGCCCATCGATTCCAGGTTCGCCAGCTCGGCACGGGCGCCTTCCTTCAGCTCCTCGACCTTGGCATCGACCGCCGGGTTGCCGTCGAACAGGTCGCCGTATTCCAGCAGGTCGGTCTCATAGGCCAGGATCTGCTGCATCCGCATCGACCATTGCTGGTCCCAGGGGCGGGGCAGGCCAAGCGCCTCGTTCCAGGCGGGCAGCTGCACGGCGCGGGCGCGGGCCTTCTTCGACAGGGTCACCGCCAGCATCTCGATCAGGATGCGGTAGACGTTGTTTTCCGGCTGCTGTTCGGTCAGCCCCAGCGAGTTCACCTGCACGCCGTAGCGGAAGCGGCGGAATTTCGGGTCCTCGACGCCATAGCGGTCGCGGCAGATTTCGTCCCACAGATCGACAAAGGCGCGCATCTTGCACATCTCGGTGACAAAGCGGATGCCCGCGTTCACGAAGAAGGAAATGCGGCCGACCATCGCCGGGAAGTCCTCCGGCGCGATGCGCGGCTTCAGCTCATCCAGCACCGCCTGCGCAGTCGCCAGCGCAAAGGCCAGCTCCTGCTCCGGCGTCGCGCCGGCCTCCTGCAGGTGGTAGGAGCAGACGTTCATCGGGTTCCACTTGGGCACGTTGGTGTAGCAGTACTCCGCCACATCCGCGATCATCTTGAGGCTGGGCTTGGGCGGGCAGACATAGGTGCCGCGGCTCAGATACTCCTTGATCAGGTCGTTTTGCACCGTGCCCTGCAGCTTGGAGACATCCGCGCCCTGTTCCTCGGCCACCGCGATATAAAGCGCCAGCAGCCAAGGTGCCGTGGCATTGATGGTCATCGAGGTGTTCATCTGCTCCAGCGGGATCTGATCGAACAGCGCCCGCATGTCGCCCAGATGGCAGACGGGCACGCCGACCTTGCCCACTTCGCCGCGGGCCAGCACATGGTCGCTGTCATAGCCGGTCTGGGTCGGCAGGTCGAAGGCGACCGAGAGGCCGGTCTGCCCCTTGGCCAGGTTGGCGCGGTAAAGCGCGTTGGATGCCGATGCCGTGGAATGGCCGGCATAGGTGCGGATCAGCCAGGGGCGGTCTTTTTGCATCTGCGGCATGTCGGGCCTCGCGAGTCAGTGTGTCGGTAATTTTATTTCGTCACGCTGATGTAAACTGCAATTTTCAACCCGTGTCAATTCGCTGCGTCGCGGCAATTCCGCTGCCGGGGCGGGAAACCCGGATGGCTTGGCGCTTGTCAAGGCGGAGGCCATGCGCAACTGTTCAACTATGACGCAAACCGTGGAACTGCCGCTGTGGCTATTCGTGTTGATCGTGGGCTTCGCCGCGGTGACCTTTGCCTCGCATTTCCTGTTCCCCTCGGTGCGCTGGTTTTTCCGGCGGCGGCTGGAACGCGCGGTGGCGCGGCTGAACCAGCGGCTGGAGCGCCCGATCGAGCCGTTCAAGCTGACCCGGCGCTATGACATGATTCAGCGGCTGATCCACGATCCGCAGGTGACCCAGGCGGCAGCGGACCACGCGGCGGCGGAAGGCATCCCGGAAAACGTGGCGTTTGAGCAGGTGCGCCGCTACGCGCGGGAGATCGTGCCGGGCTTCTCGGCTTTTGCCTATTTCAGCTTTGCCATCCGGGCGGCGCGGTTCCTGTCCAACGCGGTTTACCGGGTGCGGCTGGGCCACCAGGACGAGGAGGCGCTGCGGGCCATCGACCCCAAGTCCACTGTCGTTTTCGTGATGAATCACCGCTCCAACATGGACTACGTGCTGGTGACCTATCTGGCGGCGGAACGCTCGGCGCTGTCTTATGCAGTGGGGGAGTGGGCGCGGGTCTGGCCGCTCAGCCGTCTGATCCGGGCGATGGGCGCCTATTTCATCCGGCGCCGCTCGCGCAATGATCTCTACCGCAAGGTTCTGGCCGCCTATGTGCGGCTGGCCACCCGCGGCGGCTCCACCCAGGCGATGTTTCCCGAAGGCGGCCTCAGCCTGGACGGAGCCCTTGCGGCGCCCAAGCTGGGGCTCTTGAAATACATCGTCGAGGGCCACGACCCGGACGGGCGCGATGTGGTCTTTGTGCCGGTGGCGCTGAACTATGACCGGGTGCTGGAGGACCGGATCCTGACCTCTGCTGCCAAGGCGGGCGAGCGCCGGTTCCGCGCCCGCATCGGGCTGGTGGCGCTGCGGCTGTTGCGGCAGCTGTGGCTGTGGATGACCGGCCGCCACCGCCGGGCCGGCTATGCAGCGGTGAATTTCGGCCGCCCCCTCAGCCTGGCCGGGTTCGGGGCAGGACGCGAGGGCGATATCACCAAACCGCTGGCGCGGGAGCTGATGCATCGGATCAGCGCCATTGTTCCGGTGCTGCCGGTGCCGCTGATCGCCGCCATCCTGCAGCGGCACGGTCCGCTCAGCCGCGCTGCCATCGAACATCGGCTGGAAGATCTGGTGGCGGCAATGCCGTTGGCCCATGTCCATATCCCGCGGGACGACCTGACTTATGCTGCTCAGGCAGGCTTGGGCCGGCTGCTGCGGCGCGGGCTGGTCTCAGAAGCAGATGGGCGGATCGCGCCGGTCGAGCACTGCCAGGATTTGCTGGCGTTTTATGCCAATTCAATCCGGCACCTGATGCCGGAGGGCAACGAGTTGCCCGGCGGAAGCAGTGGTTTTTCTGCACCTGCTAAGGGTAATGCTGCATCCGCTGGGTCATAAAATTACCCAAATGCCGCAAAAGAGGTTGCAATATTACTCTTCCAATCCTATCCCTCAGGTAATCGCCGCGATTCTGCACCGCGGCAAAGGACAGGATACACAAGGAGGCCATCATGGCATTGGATACCCAGACTGACGTCATGTCGTACGAGGCGCCCGAGAAAGATCTCTATGAAATGGGCGAAATGCCCCCGATGGGCTATGTGCCCAAGAAGATGTACGCATGGGCGATCCGCAAGGAGCGCCACGGCAACCCCGACACCGCGATGGTGCAGGAGGTTGTCGACGTGCCGCAGCTGGACAGCCACGAGGTGCTGGTTCTGGTGATGGCGGCCGGCGTCAACTACAACGGCGTCTGGGCCTCCCTGGGCAAGCCGATCTCACCGTTTGACGGCCACAAGGCACCGTATCACATTGCCGGCTCCGATGCGTCCGGCATCGTCTGGGCGGTTGGTTCCAAGGTGACCCGCTGGAAGGTCGGCGACGAGGTTGTCATCCACTGCAACCAGGACGACGGCGACGACGAGGAATGCAACGGCGGCGACCCGATGTACTCCCCCAGCCAGCGGATCTGGGGCTACGAGACGCCGGACGGATCGTTCGCCCAGTTCACCAACGTGCAGGCCCAGCAGCTGATGCCGCGGCCCAAGCACCTGACCTGGGAAGAAAGCGCCTGCTACACGCTGACGCTGGCGACCGCTTACCGGATGCTGTTCGGCCATGAGCCGCATGACCTGAAACCGGGCCAGAACGTGCTGGTCTGGGGCGCCTCCGGCGGCCTCGGCTCCTACGCGATCCAGCTGATCAACACCGCCGGCGCCAACGCCATCGGCGTGATCTCGGACGAGAGCAAGCGCGACTTCGTCATGGGCCTGGGCGCCAAGGGCGTTCTCAACCGCAAGGACTTCAACTGCTGGGGCCAGCTGCCCACGGTCAACACCCCGGAATATGCCGAGTGGTTCAAGGAAGCCCGCAAGTTCGGCAAGGCGATCTGGGACATCACCGGCAAGGGCGTGAACGTCGACATGGTCTTCGAACACCCGGGCGAGGCGACTTTCCCTGTCTCCACCTTCGTGGTCAAGAAGGGCGGCATGGTCGTTATCTGCGCCGGCACCACCGGCTATAACCTGACCTTCGACGTGCGCTACATGTGGATGCACCAGAAACGCCTGCAGGGCTCGCACTTTGCCCACCTGAAGCAGGCCGCGGCCGCCAACAAGCTGATGGTGGAGCGCCGCCTGGACCCCTGCATGTCCGAGGTCTTCACCTGGAACGACCTGCCGGAAGCGCACATGAAGATGCTGCGCAACGAGCACCTGCCCGGCAACATGTCGGTGCTGGTGCAGGCGCCGAAAACCGGCCTGCGCACCCTGCAGGACGTGCTGGAGGCCTGATCCTTACCCGGCGGCAGCACCGCTGGGCCAGTTCCGCAACACCCGCGAATCACGTCAGTGGTTCGCGGGTTTTTCTGGTCAAAGGGTCTTTTGCCAAAGAAACTCAGCCTGTTGCCGGTCAGGGCCTCGCAATTTTGGGGAGGGTGCTGCCGCTTGCCGGGAAAGATGATTCTCCACTGTACGGTTTTTGCGGAACTTTTCCGCGGCAAGCCGGATCTGTTCACTCAAAACAAACGAATGCGGCACCTTCGCATTGACCTTCGGGAGGTCCCCGCTGCAAAAGAGCAGGAACCACCGGCCCGCCCGCAGCAGGACAACTTGCCGCGCGTATCGATCAGAACTGGGGCCGGACGTACGAGGCAGCAGCACACAATTTCATGGCATACAAAGCAGAACTCGACCGCATTCTGGAGGCGCTTGACGCCACCGAAACCCTGGAAGGCCTGCAGCTGATCGTCGAGCAGGTCTGCGAGGTGTTTGCTGTCGACCATGCGATGTATCTCTGGGTGGAAACCGCCGGGAACCACTATTACTTCGGCACCTATTCCAAGGATTGGACGGATCGTTACCTGGACAAGGCCTATTCGCGGGTCGATCCGGTGGTGGTGGGCTGCTACCAGCGCTTTCATCCGGTCGATTGGAAACGGCTGGACTGGACCCCGAAACCGGCCCGCGATTTTCTGAAAGACGCGCTGGAGCATGGTGTGGGCAACCAGGGCTATGCCATTCCCATCAGGGGGCCGAACGGCCAGTTCGCGCTCTTCACCCTCAGCCACAATTGCGACGATGCGGCGTGGGAAAGAATTATCGCGAAATACAGCCGCGATTTCATACTGATGGCGCACTACTTTAACCGCAAGGTACTGGAGCTTGAGCCGTCCAGAACGGTAGAGCACACCCAGCCGTTGTCACCGCGGGAAGTCGATGCCTTGACGCTGCTGGCGATCGGGTACAGCCGCGCACAGGTGGCGCAGACCCTGTCGATCTCGGAGCATACCCTGCGCGTCTATATCGAAAGCGCCCGGTTCAAGCTGGGTGCAATCAATACCACGCATGCGATTGCCCGTGCCTTGAGTCTTGGTTTGATTGTAGTTTAACGCTGGAACTACCTCTTTAGGTGTAAATCTTCTCGGGCGTTAACCTTAATGGGCGTACTATTTCCCCACTTTTCTACCAAAAGGGGAATACACCATGCTGCGCTATGTTTACGGCCATGACCTTCACAACCATGCTGACCTGGCCCGGTCGATGTTCCGGGACCGTGCCGACCAATTCAAGACGCGGCTCGGCTGGGATGTGCAGGTGGACGGCAACGGCGAAGAGAAGGACCAGTACGACGAACTGGACCCGCTCTACATGATCTGGGAAATGCCGGATGGCAGCCATGGCGGGTCAATGCGGTTTCTGCCCACAACCGGACGGGTGATGGTGAACGAGGTCTTCCTGGATCTTTGCGGCGGCGTCCCCATCTGCAGCCCGCTGATCTGGGAATGCACCCGGTTCTGCCTGTCCCGCAATGTGCAAGGCAGGATCGGGGCCGGGCTGATGCTTGGCAGCCTGGAGATCATGCGGAATTTCGATATCCCCCACTACACGGCGGTGTTCTACCGCCGCACGGCCCGCGCCTTCCGCAATCTGGGCTTTGCACCTGAAATCGTCAGCACCCAAGGTGAAGGGCGTAACCCTATCTGCATGGGGTATTGGGAATATGCCGAGGAAACCTACCTCAGCGTGTCGCGCAAGGCGGGCATTCCGCCGGAGCTGTCGCAGCTGTGGTTCGACCGCTCCTTCGGCGGTGCCGGCGCTTCCGGCCCGATGGCGCTCAGCGCCTGAACAATGCGCCAACCGGGGCCGGATCCTCTGGCGGACCCGGCCCCGCGGCTGTAGGGTCGCGCCATGACAGCTCTGCCCGTACAGTTTTCCGATGACCAGGCCACTGCTTATGACAGCGTGACCGAACTCCTGCGCAACGCGGGGGTGGACCTTGATGACGGGCTGTTGCAGCCGCCCCGCGGCGATGCCGGGGTGATGGCGGTGATCGGCAAGGCGGGGTCGGGCAAGACGCTGCTGCTGGCCGAGCTTTACAAGGCGCTTGAGCAGTCAGGTGTCGAGGTCGTCTCTGGCGATTATGAAAGCCGCAAGAAGAGCGATGACCGCCGGACCCTGGCAATCCTGGCGCCCACCAACAAGGCCGCCAGCGTGCTGCGCCTGCGCGGGGTGCCTGCCACAACCATTCACCGCATCCTCTATACCCCGGTCTATGACCCTGAGTTCGAGAAGATCGCCGAATGGCTGGCGGGGCAGGGCGACCAGCCCGAAATCGAAGGCCTGACCGAGGAGGCGCTGGCCCGCGCTGCGGCCTTTTACGAGAAGAACAAGTCGATTCCCGGCGCATTGGCGGCGGCAGGCCTGCGCGGCTCCGACTTCATCACCGGCTGGAAACGGCGCGAGGAGCCGCTGGACATCGGTTTTGTCGATGAGGCCTCGATGCTGGACGACCGCCAGTTCGAGGATCTGAAGGAGATCTTCCCGAACCTGATTCTGTTCGGCGACCCGGCGCAGCTGGCGCCGGTGAACCAGTCCGGTTCAATGGTGTTCGACGCGCTGCCGGAACCGCGCCGCCTGATCCTGAACCGCATCCACCGGCAGGAGGCCGGGAACCCCATTTTGGACCTGGCCCATGCGCTGGCCGATCCGCAGCTGGGGTTCGAGGATTTCGAGCGCATGGTGGAGGACACTGCCCGCCGCGACGACCGTGTGGTCTGGGGTCAGCGGGTGGAGGTCGACCTGATGGCGCGCTCACCGGTGCTTGTCTGGCGCAACAACACCCGGATCCGCCTGATCAACGCGTTCCGCGCCGTGCATGGCGCGCCGGAGGATGAGCTGATCGCCGGCGAGCCGCTGATTTGCGACGGTATCGAACTGCCGCTGAAGCATCGCAAGAAACGCCTGGACCTGGAGGCCCGCGGGCTGATCAAGGGCGCCCAGGTGATCTTTCTCGGCCCGGGCCGCAAACCTGGCTTTTCCCGCCTGCATGTGATGGGGGCGGAGGACCCGCAGGTCTCAGCCGCCTCGATCGTGAAGATCGAAAAGCCGGACGAGGAAGAGCCCTTCATCCCCTATGCCGCCCGCATGGGGGCAACCTTTCTGCATGGCGCGGCGGTGACCATCCACAAGGCGCAAGGCTCGCAATGGGATACCGCGCAGGTCTTCGCCCCCGACATCTATGCCGCCGCCCGCATGGGCCGGGTGGAGGCGGGCCAGCCCTTGTGGAAGCGGCTGGCCTATGTCGCCATAACCCGGGCGCAGGAGCGGCTGATCTGGGTGGTCCGGAACCGGCTGGCCAAACCCACCGGACCGCTGCCGGTGGATGATCTGAAGGCCATCCCTGCCGCCGCGCTCACCCTCGAAGCACAGGAGGATACCCCCGCATGAGCAAATCGATCCTGATCACCGGCGCCAGTTCCGGCATCGGCCGCGCCGTGGCGGAGCTGTTCCTGGCCGAAGGCTGGCAGGTGGGCCTGGTGGCCCGCCGGGCGGAGAAGCTGCAGGAGGTGGCGCAGGGCTTTGCAAACGCCCAGGTGCTGCCTGCGGATGTCACTGACCCGGCAGCGGTGGACCATGCGGTGAACAGCTTTGCCATGGCGGCGGGGCGGCTCGATGTGCTGTTCAACAATGCAGGCATCTTCACCCCGCCGGGGCTGATCGACGAGATCCCGCTGGAAGACTGGTTCGCCTCTGTCAACGTGAACCTCACCGGCATGTATCTGGCAGCCCGCGCCGCCTTCCGCCAGATGCGGCAGCAATCCCCGCAAGGCGGGCGCATCATCAACAACGGCTCCATCGCCGCTTACGTTCCGCGGCCGCAGTCGGCGCCTTATGCGGCCACCAAGGCGGCGATCACCGGCCTCACCAAAAGCCTGTCGCTGGACGGCCGCCCCTTTGATATCGCATGCGGCCAGATCGACATCGGCAACACCCGCACGCCGATGGTCGAGGACCTCAGCCAGCGCCACGCGGAGGCCAACCCGGACGGGGAGCCGATGCACACATTCGCGGTGGAGGATGCGGCAAAGTCGGTGCTGCACATGGCCAATCTGCCGCTGGAGGCCAATGTCCAGTTCATGACGGTGATGGCCACCAAGATGCCCTATATCGGCCGCGGCTAAGCGCTCCCGCCCGCCGCAGGCGCATCACAGATGCGCCGCTCCCGTTGGGCCTGGCGCTGCGCTGGCGCGCAGCGTGCCCCCGGCGGGCGTAGAAAAACGAGAAGCAGGGCCCTTCATCTTCCCCGAAATACTCCGGGGTGAATTGGCCGCGAGGCCAAGAGGGGCAGAGCCCCTCTTCATTTCCGCCTGAGGGGCTGGCCCCTCCTTACCGGTTCCGGAGCAGGCTGAACGCGGCGGAGGCGCCCCAGCCGGCCGCAATGGCAATCGCCAGCGACATCAGGCCATAGAGAAACGGCTGCTCGCGCGAGAGCGAGTAGAGGAACCGTTCCAGCCCCACCTTGCGCACGTCGATGGTGGTCTCATAGCTCGACACCACCTCGCCGCCGCGGGTCAGGAAGATCCGGGTCAGATAGTCGCCCTCGGTCAGATCGGCGGGCATCGTGATGGCGGTGCGGAACAGCGTCTGCTCATCCACCGCCACGGTGTTCTCGCGCAGGGAATAGAGCCCGTTCTTCTCGCGGATCCGCACCACCGCATCGGCAAAGGCCTGGGCGCCGCGGATATGCATGGCGGCGCCGACAGAGCGGATCGCGCGCTTGATCGAAATCCGGTAGCGCAGGTCCTCGGTGTCGGTCAGCACCTCTTTGAACGGGGCGCTGGTGGCCACGGCGTAGAACGCCGGCGCCGAATCGACCAGCACGCTGTCGACGTTGACCCAGATTCCCAGCTTCTTTTCCTTGCGCCGCACCATGACGGAGGGGGCCGGGCCGGAAACGGCGACCACCACCTCCAGCGGTTCGTCCTGCGGGATCGGGGTTTCGCGCTTGACCGCGCCGAAGACCAGGATCTCGGAGCCGTCGAAGGTGGCGGTGATGGCCACCCGGTCCTGGCTGAGGCCGAGCACAACCTCTTCCTTGCCGGCCTGAGCGGCGGAGTGCGGCAGCAGGGCCAGGGCGGCGGCCGTCAGGGCGGACAGGAGCAGCTTGCGCATGATCAGTGCCCCCCGGGCTCGCCCAGCGAGAAGATCTCGGAGGGCTGCAGCAGCAGGTCGAGGCCCAGCTTGACGCAGACCGCGATGACCATCAGCGCCAGCAGGATGCGGAGCTGTTCGGCCTTGAGGTAGACGCCGATGCGAGTGCCGATCTGGGCGCCGACCACGCCGCCGATCAGCAACAGAACCGCCAGCACGATATCCACGGTGTAGTTGGTGGTGGCGTGCAGCATGGTGGTGAAGCCGGTGACCAGGATGATCTGGAACAGCGAGGTGCCGACAACCACCTTGGTCGGCATGCCGAGGATGTAGATCATCGCGGGCACCATGATGAAGCCGCCGCCGACACCCATGATCGCCGCGAGAATACCAACGCAGACGCCGACCAGGACCGGCGGGATCACCGAGATGTAGAGGCCCGAGGTGCGGAACCGCATCTTGAAGGGCAGCGCATGCACCCAGCCGCGCTGGCGCCGGGCCGCAGGAGCGCTGCCGCCAGCCTTCTTGGCCTTGCGGATGGCGTTCAGGCTTTCGATGAACATCAGCCCGCCGACCACGCCCAGGAACACGACGTAGCAGAGCTTGACCAGCAGATCGACCTGGCCAAGCGCCTTGAGGTAGTTGAACACCACCACCCCGAGCGCGGCCCCTATCAGGCCGCCGGCCTGCAGCACCAGCCCCATCTTGATATCGACCGTGCGCCTTCGGAAATGCGCCAGCACGCCGGAGAAGGAGGAGGCGACAATCTGGTTGGCTTCGGTGGCCACCGCCACCGCGGGCGGGATGCCGATGAAGAACAGCAGCGGCGTCATCAGAAAGCCGCCGCCGACTCCGAACATGCCCGAGAGAATACCCACCATTCCTCCGAGGCCCAGAAGAAGGAAGGCATTCACCGAGACCTCAGCTATGGGAAGGTATATCTGCATGTTCTTTGTTAGACCGCAGACCGTTCAAAAATCAATAATCTATGCCGCTTTGCAGCGTGCAGGACTGATTTGACGCGGCAAACTGGACTCACCTGTGGCCGCCCTGCACTGATGGGGCAGGGGCTCCCGCGCCCGCAGGCGGCTGGCGGCGCCAGCCGCCTTGGCGGGTTTGGGCCGGGCGCCGCACTGCGTGCGGCGCAAAGCGTTTTCTGCTGAGAAGCCCCTGAGGGGCAGGGCTGCCCCTCAGGGGCTTGTTCGAATGTAATTGCGCCTTTGCCGCGTCAAGGGTGAACGGCGCCTGCGCGCCGCCGCTGCCGCGGCCCTTGACCCGGACAAGAAGCAGGCAGGGTACAGGCCTTGAAAAGAACCGCCCGGCACGGGGCCGGGCGGTTCTGGGGTCCTGATGCGGGGCTCAGCGCTCCTTGACGTAGGGCTGGCCGCCGGCGCGGGGCGGGATCGCCTTGCCGACAAAGCCGGCCAGGATCACCACCGTCAGCACGTAAGGCAGGGCGTCCATCGCCTGCACCGGGATGACAATGCCGCCAAGCTCGATGTTCTGGAAGCGCAGGGCAATCGCCTGCAGCAGCCCGAACAGCAGGCAGGCGCCCATCGCGTGCCATGGCCGCCACTTGGCAAAGATCAGCGCTGCCAGGGCGATGAAGCCGCGGCCTGCGGTCATGTCCTTGACGAAGCCCGCCTGCAGCGCGGTGGCCAGGTAGGCGCCGGCAATGCCGCACAGCAAACCGCAGATCATCACCGCACCGTAGCGCAGGCCGACAACCGAGACGCCTGCGGTATCCACCGCCGCCGGGTTCTCGCCCACTGCCCGCAGGCGCAGGCCGAAACGGGTGCGGAACAGGATCCACCAGGTGGCCGGAACCGCCAGGAAGGCGATGTAGACCAGCACCGAATGGCCCGACAGCAGCTCGGAATAGACCGGGCCCAGCACCGGCACGCCGGAGAGGCTGTCGGCAAAGGGCAGGGTGATCGGCCCGAACCGGCCGCCGCTGAACAGCGACGGCGTGCGGCCGCCCTGCTGGAACCAGTCCTGGGCAATCAGCACCGTCATGCCCGCAGCCAGGAAGTTAATCGCCACGCCGGAAATCAGCTGATTGCCGCGGAAGGTGATCGAGGCCACCCCGTGCAGAAGCGCCAGCAGCAGCGAGGAGCCGATGCCTGCCAGCAGCCCCAGCCAGACGTTGCCGGTGACGGCGGCGACGGCGGCGGAGAAGAAGGCGGCCATCAGCATCTTGCCTTCCAGGCCGATGTCGAAGATGCCCGCGCGTTCGGAGTAGAGACCGGCGAGGCAGGCCAGCAGCAGCGGCGTGGCCAGGCGGACGGTGGAGTCCAGAATCTGGATGATCGTCAGGAAATCCATCAGTTCTGCCCCTTCCGCACCGCCAGGAAGATCTTCTCAAGCGGCATCCGCACCATGTTGTCGAGCGCGCCGGTGAACAGGATCACCAGGGCCTGGATCACCACGATCAGCTCGCGCGGGATCGAGGTCCAGAGCGCGAGTTCTGCGCCGCCCTGGTAGAGGAAGCCGAAGAGGATGGCCGCCAGGAACACGCCAAACGGATGGTTGCGCCCCATCAGCGCCACCGCGATGCCAATGAAACCGGCGCCTTCGGTGGCGTTCAGCACCAGCCGCTCGGCCTCGCCCATCACGTTGTTGATGGCCATCATCCCGGCCAGCGCGCCGGAGATCAGCATCGCGATCATGATGGTGCGGACCGAGGAGATGCCGGCATAGCGGGCGCCGGGCTCCGATTTGCCCAGAGAGCGGATTTCATACCCCAGCGGTGTGCGCCAGATCAGCAGCCAGACGAACAGGCAGGCTGCAACGGCAACCAGCAGGCTGACGTTGGCCGGGGCCGATTTGGAGAAATTGATGCCGATCGGGGCCAGCAGCTCATGCAGGGAGGGCAGGTGCACCGCCTCGGGGAAGCGTTCGGTGGCCGGGTCCATCGAGCCTTCGGGGCGCAGCACGTTGACCAGCACATAGTTCAGCACCGCCGCGGCGATGAAGTTGAACATGATGGTGGTGATCACGATATGGCTGCCGCGCTTGGCCTGAAAGTAAGCGGGGATTGCGGCCCAGGCTGCACCGAAAATACCCGCACCCAGGGCGGCAAAGACCAGCGCCAGTGTCCAATGCGGCCAGGGGATCAGCAGGCAGACCAGCGCCACGCCCAAACCGCCCAGCATCGCCTGGCCTTCGCCGCCGATGTTGAAGAGGCCCGCGTGGGCAGCAACCGCCACCGCGAGGCCGGTGAACATGAAATTGGTGGCATAGTAAAGCGTGTAGCCCCAGCCATAGGTGGAGCCCAGGGCGCCGTCGACCATCAGCTTGACCGCGGCCACAGGGTCTTCGCCGATCCCGAGGATCACCAGGGCCGACAGCAGTGCGGCCAGGATCAGGCTGATCAGCGGGATCAGGACCACATCGGCCCATTTCGGCATCTTGTCCATTTACGCGGCCTCCCCCGCGACACCGGCCATCAGCAGGCCGAGTTCTTTCTCATCAGTCTGATCCGCCGGGCGTTCGCCCATGATCATCCCGTCAAACATCACCGCGACGCGGTCGGAGAGCGACAGGATCTCCTCCAGCTCGACGGAGACCAAGAGGATCGCCTTGCCCTGATCGCGCAGCGCGACGATCTGCTTGTGAATGAATTCGATGGCGCCGATGTCGACGCCGCGGGTCGGCTGGCCGACCAGCAGCAGGTCCGGGTTGCGCTCGATCTCGCGCGCCACCACGATCTTCTGCTGGTTGCCGCCAGAGAAGTTCTTGGCCGCCAGCCAGGGGTCCGGCGGGCGCACGTCGAATTTCTCCATCTTGGCCTCGGTATCGGCCCGCAGGGCGGCGTTGTTCATCAGCACGCCATTCTGATAGGCAGGATCGCGGTGATAGCCGAAGGCCACGTTTTCCCAGGCGTGGAAGTCCATGATCAGGCCCTCGCGCTGGCGGTCCTCCGGCACATGGCCGATGTGGGCGTCCCGGCGTGCCTTGGCATCCGAGCCCGGCCCGCGCAGGGGCAGGGGGGAGCCATGCAGCTTGATGCTGCCGGTGCCCGGACGCATGCCTCCCAGCACCTCCAGCAGTTCCGACTGGCCGTTGCCGGCCACCCCGGCAATGCCGACGATCTCGCCCGCGCGCACGGTCAGGTCGATGCCCTTGACGCGCTCGACGCCGGCCTCGTCCACCACCCGCAGGTTCTCGATCTCCAGGATCGGGGCGCCGGGCTGGGCGGGCACCTTGTCCACGCGCAGGAGCACCTTGCGGCCCACCATCAGCTCGGCCAGATGCTCGGGGCTGGTCTCAGACGTTTTGACTGTCGCGGTCATCTGGCCGCGCCGCATTACCGAAACAGTGTCGGTGTACTCCATCACCTCCCGCAGCTTGTGGGTGATCAGGATGATGGTCTTCCCCTCGGCGCGCAGCCGGTCGAGGATGCGGAACAGCTGGTCGGCTTCCGACGGCGTCAGCACGCCCGTCGGCTCGTCGAGGATCAGGATCTCCGCCTTGCGGTAGAGCGCCTTGAGGATTTCAACCCGCTGCTGCGCGCCGACGCCGATTTCGTCGATGCGGGCGTCGGGATCGACGAACAGCTCGTATTCCTCCTCCAGCGCCTTCAGCTCCTTGCGGGCGCGGCGCAGCGAGGGCATCAGCATGCCGCTGTCCTCGGCGCCCAGCACGATGTTTTCCAGCACGGTGAAGTTTTCCACCAGTTTGAAATGCTGGAACACCATGCCGATGCCCGCGGCAATCGCCGCCTGGCTGTCCGGGATCTCGGTTTTCTTGCCGTTGATGAACACTTCCCCTTTGTCGGCCTTGTAAAAGCCGTAGAGGATCGACATCAGCGTCGATTTGCCCGCACCGTTTTCACCGATGATGCCGTGAATGGTGCCGGGGGCGACGCGGATGGAAATGTCCTTGTTAGCCTGGACCGGGCCAAAGGCCTTGGAAATGCCTTTGAGTTCGATGGCGGGGGCAGTCAAGCGGGCTCTCCCATGCCTGGAAATCCGATCAGCCGCACCACCTTGCCGTCTTTCAGATCGGCAAAATACTGGCCGCGCACCATGCGGTTGCCGTCCTTCAGAAAATCCACCGTGGCACGCGCGTGGCCGTGGTGTTCCGAGACGGCCACCACCTTGGCCTCGGCGCCCGGCATGTTCGCGCTGAACTGCGCGATGTAGTCCAGATAGGCGCCGCGGCCCTCGATGGGGGCGGGGGTGTTGGGATCGGAATAATAGAATTCGGGCCCGATTGCCGCATCGGTTTTAGCAGCACGGCCTTCGGGGGTTGGGTCGCCCCAGGCCGCAAACAGAATATGAACAGAATCCGTCATGGCCTGGGGCTTTCTCTTTAGAAGCTCAGCGCCGGGCAGCTGTCGTCGGACATGTAGTCATGCACCTTGATCTCGCCCGAGGCGATCTTGGCAGCAGCGTCGTCCACGGCGGCCTGCATCTCTGCGGACACCAGCGAGGCGTTGTGCTCATCCATGGCATAGCCGACGCCGCCATTGGCCAGGCCCATGACAGAGAAGCCGGTCTCCATATCCGCGCCGTCCGAGAACGCCTCGAACACGGCGTTGCCGACGTTCTTGGTCATCGAGGTCAGCACCTTGCCCGGGTGCAGGTGGTTCTGGTTGCTGTCCACGCCGATCGACAGGATGCCTTCGTCTGCAGCGGTTTGCAGCACGCCCACACCGGTGCCGCCGGCCGCGGCATAGACCACGTCAGCGCCCTGGCTGATCTGCGCCTTGGTCAGCTCCGAGCCCTTCACCGGGTCGTTCCAGGCTGCCGGGGTGGTGCCGGTCATGTTGGAGATCACCTTGGCGTCCGGATTGGCCGCCTTGACGCCCTCGGCATAGCCGCAGGCGAACTTGCGGATCAGCGGAATGTCCATGCCGCCGATAAAGCCGACGGTGTTCGATTTGGACGCCATCGCGGCCATCATGCCGACCAGGTAGGAGCCTTCATGTTCGTTGAAGACAACCGAACGCACGTTATCGCCCTCGACCACCATGTCGATGATGGTGAATTTGGTGTCCGGATAATCGGAAGCCACCTGGCCCAGGGCGTCGGCAAAGGCAAAGCCGACCATGACGATCGGGTTGGCGCCGGCCTCGGCAAAGCGGCGCAGCGCCTGCTCGCGCTGGGCTTCGGACTGCAGCTCGATCTCGCGGTAGCTCTCGCCGGTTTCTTCGGCCCAGCGCTGGGCGCCGTTGTGCGCGGCCTCGTTGAAGCTCTTGTCGAACTTGCCGCCCAGATCGAAGATCAGCGCCGGCTCGGCCAGCGCGGCACCTGCGGTCAGGGCCAGCGACGCGGCTGCGCCCATCAGCGGTTTCATCAGCGTCATCAGGTTAACTCCCACTGTCATTTTTGTTGGATGCAGCGGGGGTTTTCCGCTGCCCGGCCCCGTTCAGGCCATAGAGGGTGCGGCAATTTAGCCTGCAGGGCAGGGAGAGGGTCAACCGCTTTTTGACCATTTGGTGCGAAATCCGCGCAACTGGCCTAGCGTAAAGCTTTTCTCATCAGGATCGCATCCGCCGGTTTTGCTCCTTCGCGGCGGTAATATCCGGCCCGGCGCCCGCATTCCGCGAATCCGCAAGCATGGTACAGCGCCTGCGCGGGGGCGTTGTCGGCAGCGACTTCCAGGAACACCTCAGCCGCGCCGCGCGCGCGCGCGGCTGATTCCCAGTCCGCCATGCAGGCGCGGGCCAGCCCCTGACGCTGATGGCCGGGATCGGTGGCGATGGTCAGCAGCTCTGCCTCATCCGCGATCACCCGCACCAGTGCAAAGCAGCGGATATCGCCCGCGGCAAAGACCAGCGGGCTGTCCAGCAGGGAGGCAAACTCCGCCGCCGACCAGGGGCGGGACTGGGTGAAGGCCGCGGCATGGGTGGCGGCCATGTGGTCCGGTGTCAGCAGGTCAGCCATCAATCAGTGCTGGCGGCACATCGCTGGACGGTGCGGCATCGGCGGAGCGCAGGTACAAGGGGGCGGGCGGCTCGCTCACGGTTTGGAACCGCGCGGCTGCGATCCGGGCGATGGCTTCGGCCATTCCAGCCGGGCTTGCTTCGGGCGCAAAGGCCAGCCCGGCGCCGCGGGCGGCATCCTCTGCCTCCTGGCGCGGCATCAGACGCGGCGCCTTGCCCGGCAAGGCGGCATAGACCTGATCACGCGGAGCCGGAACAGCGGGCAGGGCGCCGTCAGCCGCGCGCGCCTCAAACCCGTCCACCCCCACGGCTGGCACCTCCAGCCCCAGCGCCAGCCCGCGTGCGGCGGACACTGCGATGCGGATGCCGGTGAAATTGCCGGGGCCGACTCCGACGCCAATGGCATCGAGGTCGGTCCACGCGGCGCCGCCCTCTGCCAGCACCTCTTCCAGCAGCGGCATCAGCCGCTCGGCCTGGCCGCGGGTCATTTCTTCCAGCCGGGATGCCAGCAACTGATCCCCGCGCAGCAAAGCGGCCGCGCAATGCGCGGCCGATGTGTCAAAACCCAGAACCAGCGGTTCGGATGTCATGAAATGTCCTTTCGCAGCCGGTCAGACGGCAACCGGGCGCACCTCGGTGACTTCCGGGATATAGTGGCGCAGCAGGTTCTCGATGCCCATCTTCAGGGTCAGGGTCGAGGACGGGCAGCCCGCGCAGGCACCCTGCATGTGCAGGTAGACGACGCCGCGGTCAAAGCCGTGGAAGGTGATGTCGCCGCCGTCCTGGGCCACCGCCGGGCGCACGCGGCTGTCCAGCAGTTCCTTGATCTGGTTGACGATTTCGGCGTCCTCGCCGGAATGCTCGGCATGGCCCGACGCCGGATCGGCAGAGCCGTCCGCCATCACCGGCTGGCCGGACTGGTAATGTTCCATCACCGCACCCAGGATGGCGGGCTTGATGTGGTCCCAGTCGATCCCGTCGGCCTTGGTGACGGTCACGAAATCATTGCCGAAGAACACGCCGGTCACGCCCTCGACCGCAAAGATGCGGGAGGCCAGCGGCGATTTGCCGGCAGCGTCTGCGCTGGGGAAGTCGGCGGTGCCCACCTCCAAAACGGTCTGGCCCGGCAGGAATTTCAGCGTCGCCGGGTTGGGCGTGGATTCGGTCTGAATGAACATGTCGGGTCTCCGTTAAGCGTGCCCCCGATATGCGCCTTGCGGCCCGCCAAGTCAAGATTTGGAACTATTCTAAATTCCACTGCCCGCGGCGTGCTCCAAGGCCTGCTCCAGACGGTCGTCGCCCCAGAACAGTTCCGGACCGCTGGTAAAGCTGGGCGCGCCGAAAATGCCGGCCGCAATTGCCTCTTCGGTCTGCGCCCGCAGCGCCGATTTGATATCGGGGGACTGCGCGCGTGAAATCATACCTGCATCAAGGCCGGATTTGCGCAGGCAGTCCTGAAGGACAGCGTCGCTGGATATATCCGCGCCGTCTCCGAACTGCGCCTGAAACACAGCTCTTGAGAAGGCTTCAATCCCATCCTGCTCCGCGGCGGCAAAGGCCAGCCGCGCGGCCTTTAGCCCGTTTTGCGGGAAATTCTCCGGGCGGCGGAAGGCCAGCCCGCGGGCGGCGCAGATCCGCTCCATGTCGCGCCACATGTAGCGGCCTTTGGCCGGGTAGATATTGAACGGGGAGGTGGCCCAGCCCTGAGCGGCAAACACCGGCCCCAGCAGAAACGGTTTCCAGGTAACGGGAACGCCGCGCGCGGCGGCCAGTTCGCCGATCCTCATCACGCTGAGATAGGAATAGGTGGAGGCGAACTCGAACCAGAATGTGATCCTGCCACTCATCGCCTATGACTTGCCGCCCGTCAGGTGATCGCTTCCAGCTTTTCTTTGCTGAGGTCGCCGGGCACGATGGTGATCGGCACCGGCAGGGTGCCGGAGTTCTTGGTCATCTGGGTGACCAGCGGACCTGGCCCCTTGCGCCCGGTGCCTGCGCCCAGCACCAGCACGCCGATTTCCGGGTCGCCCTCGATGAAGTCGAGGATCTCCGGCACCGCCTCTCCCTCGCGGATCACCAGCTCCGGGTCGACGTTCTGGCGGTCGCGCATCCATTTGGCAAAGACCTCGAAATGCGCATGGATCCGCTCGCGGGCTTCTTCCCGCATCACTTCGCCGACGCCGATCCAGTGGTTGAACTCGTCCGGCGGGATCACCGACAGGATGGTGACGCCGGCGCCGGTATGCGCCGCGCGCATCGCGGCAAACCGCATGGCGTTCAGGCATTCGCGGCTGTCGTCCAGTACCACAAGGAATTTGCGCATCTTCGCTCTCTCGTTGTTCCACCGCGGATCATGGCGCAAGCGGGCGCATCAGGCAATAGAGCCAAAGCCTTTGAGCTGTTTCAAGAAACTGGCTCTAGGCCAGCGGAAGGGGGGGCTCCCGCGCCCGCAGGCCCTTCCGGCTGCGCCGGAACCGCCTTGGCGGCCTTGGGTCCGGCGCCGCGCTGTGGCGCGGCGCGGCAAC